>DASPGF010000337.1:0-3110 GCA_035620755.1 Myxococcota bacterium | reverse complement strand
ATCCGGCGAAGCGTGCAGGAAGATGTCGCGAGTCACGAGCCCCGCTGCGTCGATCACCGGGCTTCCCGAGAGATAGGCGAGGTAGCCCGGCTCCGCGGTCATCAGCGTGCGCCGCGCGAGGTCCGTATCGAGCAGGAAGCCCGCCATCTCGCGGTACACCGTCGTGCGTCCGCGGTAGAAGCCCGTGCTCGTCTCGCGTTCGTACTCGCGCTCGATCAGCGACGGCAGGCGGAGCGCGAGCAGCAGCGCGCCCGCGGCCACGAGGCCCGAGAGCCACGGCGCGAGTCGCGCGATGCGCGGGCTGCGCGCGAGCGGATTCTCGCGCAGCGCGATCGAGCCCGCGGCGATGCAGAACAGCAGCGCGAAGTAGGAGCCGGGCAGCAGGTACCAGTGGTGCTCGATCGGAGGGCCGATCATCGAGTAGCCGATCCAGAGCGCGACCGGAAACGCGAGCAGGCAGCTCGAGAGCCGGTCGCGTGCGAGCAGCCGGAGCGCGCCCGCGAGGCCGGCCGCGCCCAGCAGCGCGGCGAGCGCAGGTGCGAGCCGAATCGCGCCGCCGCCGGGTTCGGACGGCTGCAGGAAGCGCAGCGCGTGCTCGGCCTGGATCGCGAGCGCGGCAGGCGCGTAGGCGCGAAAGCTCGTGGTGCCGAGCTTCGCGGCGAGCGTGTTCGGGAAGATCGAGCCGAAGTAGAGCTGCGCGAACAGCAGCCAGGGCGCGACGGTCAGGCCCGCAGCGAGCGCGAGCCGCCACGCAGGTCGGCGCTGCCTCCAGGTCGCGGCTGCGAACAGCGCTGCGACGAACAGCACGCCGTCGTGGCGCGCGAGGAACGAGAGCCCGCCGAGCACGCCCGCGGTCGCGTAGCGCGCGCGGGTCGCGGCCCAATAGCTCGCGAGCAGCAGCGCTGCGTAGCAGGTCGTCTCGAGGCCGAATACGTCCCGGATTCCGCCCCAGCCGCTCACGACGAGCGCGGCGAACAGCACGGCAGCGATGGGGTGACCCTGCGCGCGGAGCAGCACGCCGCCGATCAGCGCGATCAGCGCCAGACCGACACTGAACAGCAGCGCCGACGCGCGCGGTGGGTCGAGGCCCACGCCGGCCTGGAGCGCCGCGAGCGCGAGCGTGTAGAGCGGCGTCGAAGTGCCGAGCACGCGCTCGCCCGGGTTGAACACGAAGCCCTGGCCGCGCGCGAGGTTATCCGCGTAGCGATAGCTGATGAACGCGTCTTCGAACACGAAGTCGCGGTAGCCGCGCCCATTCGCGAGGCCACCCACGACCACCAGCAGCGCGAGCGCGGCGAGCGCGAGCCGCGGCGTTCGAGATCCGCCCATTGCGCGAAGCATAGGAGAGCACCGGCTCCCGCGGCGTCGCGCGCTCGGTGAGGTCTCCGCCCGCTCGCAGCGCGCTTCGCGTATGCTTGCGCGCCGCGGCCGCAGCGGCGCGGCCGATCGAGGAGGAGGGCGCGTGAAGGCGATCGTCTGGCTGTCGTCGCTGGGTCTGGCCGTGTCGCCGCTTGCGAGCGCGGCGGCGGCGCGAAGCGCCGCCGCCGAGTCGGCTGCGCGCGCGTCGGCTGCGCGGTCCGAGCTCGCCGCGCGCCCCGCGACCGACGCGCCGCGCGCCGCGGTCGAGCGGCTGGTCGCGGATTACATCGATCTCTACGCGGAGCCGACGCTCGATCGCTGGGCGGCGCTGTTCCACCCCTCGCTGCAGGTCGTGTTCCCCGAGCCGGATGGCGCGGTGGGCGTGCGCAATCTCGCGGAGTTCCTCGAGCGGCAGCGGGCCTACTTCGCGACGGGCCGGCGCATCTCCGAGCGGCTCGACAAGGTGCGGATCGAGCTCGGGCGGCGCATCGCGCGCGTCAGCGCGGATTTCATCTTCGTGGACGAAGCGGAGGAGAAGCCCGGTCGGCTCGGGCTGCACCTCGTCGAGGAGGCGGGCGACTGGAGGATCGTAGCTGTGTTGTTCTCCTACGACGCCGAGGCTCCGACTGCGCCGGCCCGCTGACCCGAATACCAGGCAAACTTTCTCGCGTCGCGGCGATTCGGGCAGCGGAGTCGCGGTGCTAGGGTAGGGCCCGGCTGCTCACGTCGGGAATCGTATTGGGGGGCTTCGAGGTGCGCGAGATTCGCGCGCGACGCGCGCCGAGCGGCGGAGTGACGAGCGTGAACGCTCTCGTGCGAGGCCCTGCGCGGCGCTGCGCGGTCGCGATTGCGGTCGCGTTCGTTGCGGCCGCGACCGCGCGCGCGCTTACGCCATTCGTGTTCGAGTCGCAGACGCTGCTCGGCAGCACGAGCTCCCTGCTCGATACCTTCGGCCATTCGGTGGCGATCTCGGGTGACGTCATCGTGGTCGGCGCTCCATTCGAGGATGACGGCGGCGTTGCGGCCGGAGCCGCCTACGTGTTCCGGCGCGACGGCGGGCTCTGGCTCGGCGAGCAGACGCTGCTCGATCCCGATGGCGCGAACGGCGATCAGTTCGGCACAGCGGTGGCCGTCGACGCGGAGGTGATCGCGATCGGCGCGTTCAGCGACGCGTTGGGCAACGCCTCCGGGGCGGTCCACGTCTACCGATTCGACGGAACCAGCTGGGTCGCGGAGCAGACGCTGCTCGCCTCGGACGGCGCGCAGGCCGACACCTTCGGCAGCGCGCTCGCGATCTCGGACGACCTGATCGTGGTCGGCGCTCCGTTCGAGGACGAGCTCGGCGATCAGGCGGGTGCCGCTTACGTGTTCCGTTACGACGGCGCGAGCTGGATCGAGGAGCAGAAGCTCAGCGCCTCCGATGCTGCGGCGGCCGCTCAGTTCGGCGACGCGGTGGGCATCGCGGGACGCGTCGTCGTGATCGGAGCGCTCGGCGATGCGGAGCAGGGCGAGAACGCGGGTGCCGCCTACGTGTTCCGCCGCGACCGAGGAGTGTGGGTCGAGGAGCAGAAGCTGCTCGCCTCCGACGGCGCAACGCTCGACCGCTTCGGTGCGGCGGTCGCGATCGCCGGAGCGCGAGTGCTCGTCGGGGCCTTCAATCACGGCGAGAGCGGAGACGCAGCGGGCGCTGCCTACCTGTACCGCCGCGACGGGGCAGTCTGGGTCGAGGAGCAGAAGCTGCTCGCGTCCGA
>DASPGF010000336.1:0-2920 GCA_035620755.1 Myxococcota bacterium | reverse complement strand
TCCCGCCTCCGCGTTCTACGCCGAGGCTGTCGAGGTCTACGACGCGGTGAACAATCTCACGCCCGAGCAGCTCGAGATCGCGAGGTTCTGGTCGGACGATCCCGGAGTGACCGCGACGCCGCCGGGCCACTCGGTCTCGATCCTCACGCAGGTGCTGCGGCAGGAAGACGCCACGCTCGACGTCGCGGCCGAAGGCTATGCGCGCGTCGGGATGGCGGTCGCGGACGCGTTCATCTCGTGCTGGTGGACGAAGTACCGCTACAACCTGGTGCGCCCGGTGAGCTACATCCACGCGCAGATCGACGCGAGCTGGACGATTCCGCTCGGCACGCCGCCGTTTCCGGAGTACAGCTCGGGCCATTCGAGTCAGTCGGGCGCGGCGGCCGAGGTGATGACGGCGATGTTCGGAGATCTCGCCTTCATCGACGACACGCACGCGGATCGCGGCTTCGACCCGCACCCGTTCGACTCATTCGACGCGTTTGCGCAGGAGGCGGCGATCTCGCGCCTCTACGGCGGGATCCACTACCGCGCAGCGATCGAGCGGGGCGTCGCGCAGGGGCGTTGCGTGGGAATGCAGATCAACGCGCTGAAGTTCCACAAGTAGGGGTCCAACAGCGCGCCCTGGTGCGGGCGCGGCTCGACTCGACCACGAGCACGCGCCTTCCGCCGCCGCCGCGAGCGCCATAAGCTGCAGTGAATGCCGAACCTCCCACTCGCAGCTGCGGCGCTCGCGAGCGGCGCGCGCTGGGTCGGGCTCGCCGCTGCGTCGCGCGGGCCCGCGCCCGTCTCCGTCTGGCTGCTTCTCGGGGTGCTGCTCGCGAATGGCGCGCTGTGGCTCGGGGTGTGCGCGGCCGCGCGCGCGGGTCGCCTGCGCGCGCGCGGCTGGCTGTGGGCCGGGGCTCTCGCGTTTCGCCTGTGCGGCCTGCTCGCCGAGCCCGTGCTCGAAGGCGACGCCGAGCGCTACCTCTGGGACGGCTTCGCGTTCACCGCGACGGGCAATCCGTACGCGTCGACGCCCGCGGAGTGGTTCGGCGACGCGAGCCTCCCCGCGTCGGCCCAGGCGATTCTCGACCGCGTCGAATTCCCCGACGTGCCGACGATCTACGGGCCGCTCTGCCAGTACGCGTTCTGGCTCGCGCACGCGATCGCGCCGGGCGAGCTGTGGCCCTGGAAGCTCATGCTGCTGCTCGCGGATCTCGGCCTGCTCGCGCTGCTGCTGCGCGGCGCCGGCGTGAGCGCCGGCTGGATCTACGCCTGGTGCCCGCTGCTGATCTTCGAGACGTCGTTCAACGCGCATCCCGAGCTGCTCGCGGTGGCGCTCGCTTGGGTGGCGCTGCAGCGCTCGCTCCGCGAGCGACACGCAATTGCGTGCTTTCTGCTCGGCCTGGCGGTCGCGGCGCGCGTGAGCGCGGCGCTGCTGATTCCCTTCGTCGCGTGGCGGGCCGGGTGGCGCGCCGCGTGGATCGCCGCAGCGATCGGGCTCGCCTACCTGCCCTTCTGGCTGCAAGGCTCGGCGGGCGATCTCGCGGGGCTGCGCGCGTTCGCCGCAGCATGGGAATTCAACTCCTCGGTGTTCGCGCTGCTCAACATCGCGCTCCCCGCGAGCGCGGCGCGCCCGGCCGCGCTCGCGCTCGCGGCTGCAGCGCTCGGCGCCGCGTTCCATCGCTGGCGGCGGGCCGGCGCGCGCGCGCTTCCGCGCGGCGACGTCGTCTACGGCGCGTTCTGGCTCAGCGCGCCGGTCGTCAATCCGTGGTACCTGCTGTGGCTGCTGCCGTTCGTGTGCTCGACGCCGAGCTGGACGGGGCTCGCGGCGCTCGTGCTAGTCGCGCTCAGCTATTGCCACGAGCTCAATCTCACGCCCGGCTCCGCGCTCGGCTTCGACCACCCGAGCTGGGTTCGCGCGCTCGAGTACGGCAGCCTCGCGCTGGTCTTCGCGGTCGAATCGATCGCGCGCCGTCCGCGATCGGTGTAGCTTCCAGAACATGCGCAGGATCTCCGCGGCGGCTCGCGCGGTTCCGCGCCAGCTGCCGGAGATCTTCGACTCGCCCGCCGTCCGCGCGTGGTAGGTGACGGGCAGCTCGACCACGCGCAGGCCGCGCTCGAGCGCGCGCACCTGCATCTCGACGTTCCAGCCGAAGCCGCGGTCGCCCAGCGCGAGACGCTCGAGCGCGGCGCGCCGGATCCACCGCAGCGAGCCCATGTCGCGAAAGCGCCGCCCCCACCCGAGCTCGATCAGCACGCAGCACAGGCGATTGCCGACGGATTGAATGGCCTTGAGGTGCTCGCGCGCGTGCGCGCGGCTCACGCGGTCGCCGAGGATCAGCTCCGCGCCGCGCTGTGCCTCGCGCGTCCAGGCCTCGAGATCGTCGCCGTCGAGCCGATCGCTGCCATCCGCGGAGGCGAAGATCACCGCGCGACACGCGGGCGGGAGCTGCTGGATGCCGCGCCAGGCCGCTGCGCCATAGCCGCGCCGCGGCTCGTGCAAGAGCAGCGCGCCCGCGGCGCGCGCCTCGCTCCAGGGAATTCCCGCCAGCCAGGCGAGCGGCGCCAGCAGCCAGCCGAGCGCGCCCTGCAGCGTATAGGGTGCGATTACCAGGTTGACGAGCGCCACCAGCGCCACGAACACCACCAGCATGGCGACGATGTTGAGCAGGAGCTGCGCCCCCTCCAGCGTGCCGCGCGTGAGCGCGTCCATGCTGCCGGTGGCCTCGGACCTGATCGCCAGGACTTCCCGGCTGGTCAATTCGGGCGGAACCATCACGAACGCGATGACGAGCGCAGCCGGCGCCGCCAGGATCGAGGCGATGAGCAGGTGCGCCACGGCGTCGGGCTGGGTGCGCCCGAGGATGCTGCCGTAGAGGAACAGCACCGTGCCGGCGATCGACGCCATGCCGCCCGCCATGATCGCGAACAGCTC
>DASPGF010000335.1:0-4620 GCA_035620755.1 Myxococcota bacterium | reverse complement strand
GAGCTTTGCATCGAGCACGCGACCGAGGTACTCGCGCGAGAGCACACCCTCGCGAACGACGATGATGCGCGCCTCGAAGCCGAGCCTCCACCACTCGTCGAGCAGCTCGCGGCGCGACGCGCCCCAGAGCGGCAGCAACCCCGTGAGGCCCGCGTCGCGCGCCACCGCGAGCTCCCAGTCGCGGTGCGCGTCGATGTCGATGTCGCCGAACACCGCGGCTCGCGCGCCGTCGCGCTGGGCCGCGGCGAGCAGCTGCACGAGCTTCGCGCGGTAATCCTGCCAGCTCGCGGCGGTCGTGCGCAGCTCGACGCCGAGCGCAGCCGCCTGCGCCTCGAGCACGCTGCGCGCAAGCCCGTGCGAGCGCGAGCGCGTGCCGTCCTCGGTAAACACCGTCAGCAGCGCACCGGGCACCGCTCCGCTCGCGATCGCGCGATGCAGCGCGAGGCAGCAATCCTTGCCGCCGCTCCACGAGAGCACGACCCGCTCGCCGACGACCGCGTGCGGGGCGGCGCGATCCGGCGCGGCGCGCAGCGCGAGCGGACCTCGCGAATCGCAAGCCACGGTGCGCCTCACGGCGCGCGCCGCGCGCTGTTCGCGCGCGCACCGCGCGAAGCGTTCGCGCCTTCGACTTCCGCGGCCCGCCCGCGCTCGGCTCGCGCTGCATCTGCGCTCGCGGGCTGCGCACCGCGCACGTGGGCGGGAAGCAGGTCCGCGTAGAAGCGGGTGTCGCGGCAGACGATCTCCCCGACCACGACGTCGAGCGGCTCGCGGAAGATCGGGCCGTCGTAGACGAACGAGTGGTACTCGCCGTTCTCGCCGCACGGGTCGACGTCCGGCGGCAGATCCGCGAGCAGCGCCGCGTCGATCGCGCGGCCCGCGAAGCGCGCGCCGAGCTTGCCCTCCACGCAGCACAGGTAGGCGTTGAAGCCCGCGTCGATGAAGCTGCGCAGCAGCTGCGCGGTGTCGCGCTTCCAGAGCGGGAAGACGCCGCGCATCCCCAGGCGTGCGAGATTCGCCTCGCGATACGCGCGCAGATCTTCGAGAAACAGATCGCCGTGTGCGACGCACATCACGCCCGCGTCGCAGTAGCGCAGCAGCGTCGCGCGCATCAGCTCCTCGAAGCGCTGATTGCTGCATGGGACACCCGCATCCGACGGCAGGTAGACGCGATCGAGCGGCAGCCCGATCGATCGCGCCTGCAGCTCGAGCAGCTCCTCGCGCACGCCGTGGTGGCTGATGCGCCGATACTCTTCGGCGATGCAGGTCAGCAGCGCAACGACCTCGTAGCGCGGGTCGCCGCGCAGCGCGTGCAACGCCATCGCGCTGTCCTTGCCACCGCTCCACGAGAGCACGACCGGCTCGCGCATCGTCCATCTCCTCTGAAGTTCGCGCTCAGTACGTGAGGCGAATCCCGCCATAGCCCGAGGCGCCCGCGGTGCCGAAGCCGAGCACGTCCTCGTAGTCCTCGTCCAGCACGTTGTCCGCGCGCGCGAAGATCTCGAGCCAATCGCTGACCTTGAAGCGACCCGTGAGGTTCAGCGTGACGTAATCCTCCGCGGTGGTCGGCGAGAACGTGACCGGGCTCAGATCCCGCCGGTCGCCGATGTAGAGCAAGGTGGCGGCAAGCTGCGCGCGGTCGTCGAGGAAACCCCAGATCAGGTCGAGCGACGCCTTGTGGGTCGGCCGGCGCAGCAGCCGCGAGCCGTTCGAGATTCCGAACGCCGCGGGATTTCCCTTGGCCTCCGTGTGCGTGTAGGTGTAGTTCCCGCCGAAGCGCAGGTCGTCGACGATCTCGAGCTCGACGCCCGCCTCGACTCCGTACGCCTTCGAGCGGTCGATGTTCACGTTCACGGACTCGAATGTCACGTCATCGAAGACCGCGATGATCAGGTTGTCGACGTCGTTGTAGAAGAACGTCGCGGTCGCTTCGAAGCGGTCGTCGCAGAGCGACGTCTCGAAGCCAAGATCGGCGCCCAGGGATTCCTCCGGCTCGAGGTTCGGCGTCCCGCCGAACGCGACCGGGTTGAGCTCCTGCAGCGACGGCGCCTTGAAGCCCCTGCCAATGCTGCCGCGGAAGATGGTGTGGATCTCCGGCACGGAGGTCCCGATCGTGAAGCGGCCCGTCCACTCGGAATCGAAGTCGCTCGAGTCATCGAACCGCAAGCCCAGCGTGCCGAACAGGCGCTCGCCCCAGGTGACCTGATCCTGGACATAGACGGCGAAGTTGCGGCGATCGCCATCGAAGGAGACGAAGCGCAGCGTCGCGAAATCGAACGCGGCGAAGTCCGCCTCCTCCCACTGCCGCTCGAGGCCGACCGTCAGGCGATTCCAGTCGGCGATGCGCACGTCGTTCTGCCACTCGATCGCATAGAGGCTGCCGTCGATCTGGGTGTGGGTGCTCGGCGCACCCGCTGGGAAGAACGGCGGCTCCTGGGTGTCGCGCACGGTTCGGCTGAACTGACCCGAGAGGGTCTGGACCCAGCGCCCGTCGAACAGGCTCAGCCTCGGCGCGAAGCGCGCGAGCAGCTGCTCGCTGTCGATGTGGCGGTCCGATTCGGCAGCCGGACTGCCGTCGAACTCGACCTGCGCGTCGCTGTAGCGGAACGTGCCGTCGAACGACAGCGCATCGCTGGGCTTCCAGCCCGCGCGCGCGGAGGCCGTGCCGTTCCAGTAGCCGTCGCGCTCGTTTCCCGACGAGCGCGACGAGAAGCCGTCAGTCGTCCAGTACGAGCCCGAGGCCGCGTAGCTCAGCTGCTCGGTCGCGCCCGAGACCGACAGCACCCCATCCGCGGTCGCGTACGAGCCACCCTCTCCGCTCGCGACGACTTTGGGCTTGCCGCTGCCGCGCTTGGTGAAGATCTGGATCACGCCGCTCATCGCGTCACCGCCGTAGAGCACGCTCTGCGGGCCGCGCACGATCTCGATGCGCTCGATGTCCTCGGTGGTGAGATCGTTGAGGATCGCCGCGCGATTGGGGCTCGCGGGGTCGTTGAGCTCGACGCCGTCGAGCAGCACGAGCACGTGATCGGAATCGCCGCCGCGCATGAAGATCGACGTCTGGGTGCCCGGGCCACCGTTCCGGCGCACGTCGACACCGGGGACGGTCCGCAGCACCTCGGTCACGAGCTTGAGCTGGCGGCGCTCGATCTCCGCGGCCGTCACCACGGTAACGGAGCTCGCGACCTCCGCAGCCGGCGTGTCGGTGCGCGTCGCAGTCGCGACCACATCGCCGACCTGGAGCACGTCGCTCTCTTCGCCCTCCTCGTCCTCTTCGGAGGCGGCGATCGCGGGCAGCGCGGCGCCGAGCAGCGCGCACAGCGCGACGCCGACGAAGCTTGCACGCTTGAAACGAAGGGTACGCGAACGCGAGATGACAAGGGCTGATATGCTCGTTGCCGGAATGAACGAGACGAGCCGGGACGGCGCGGACAAGGGTCGACCTCCTCTGCCCCGTTTCGCGCGGGGCGCAAGCGAACGCCAGCCCCCGTTCGATCCGGTGCTCTCGAGGTGGAAGAACACTTTCCGGGAACGCCGCTGCGTTCCGACCCGAGCGCCCCGACTGCGAGGGCCGTTCTCTGCTGCAGTTGGCAGGTCTTCCGGCTCAGGGTTGCTTGACCGATCACCTTCCCACTCGGCCCGTTGCAGGCCGAGCAGTGGCTTTCCTGTCGATCGCCCGGCCCCGGATCCCCGAATGCTCGGATGTCCGAGGCCAACCCATCACGGCGGCGCGCCCGCGGAGGAATTGGAGAGATCCGCTCTCCGCACCTCACTTCCCTTTTCACCCGGCCCCGATTGCGCGATTGCGCGATTGCGCGATTGCACAATTGCACAATTGCACGATCTCGCGATCTGGATCGCAAGCGTCGCGCCTGCGATCCGCGATCGGGGTCGGAGCACCGACTGCGTTGCGAGGCTTGATACACGAACTCGGCCGCGCTGACAAGCGCTCCGGAACACGAGCTTCGGGAAACGGAAACCGGGCCGCGCCGCGGCAGCGCCACCGCGCTGGGCTCAGTCTCTTTCGTAGATACCGCGCGTGAATCTGCGAACGCTCGATTCGAGCAGCTCGACGCCCGTGAGCACGCCGACCGTCACCAGCGCGAGCGCAAACGCACCGGGATAGAGACCCAGCCCAATCGCCGCACCGATCGCCGCGAGCACCCAGATCACCGCAGCCGTCGTGACGCCCGTAACCATGCCTTCGCGCGCGAGCATGACGCCCGCTCCGAGGAAGCCGACGCCCGTGACGAGCTGGCCGAGCACGCGCACCGGATCGCCGTTGGCGCCGACCGCGATGTCGCCGAGGTGGATGAAGACCGCCGTGCTGACGCAGATCAGGATGCTCGTGCGCACGCCCGCGGGCTTGCCGCGCAGCTGTCGCTCGGTTCCGACGATCGCGCCGCACAGCAGCGCCATCCCGATCATCTCCCAGAACGGCCGCGCGAGCGGATCGAACTGTTCCACGCGAGCGCTCCCCTCTCGTGTCGCCGACGCGCGATGCTAACAGATCCGCTGCTTGCCCGGGCAGTTCCGCATTCGATTGAGTGACCTGCAGCGGGCCGGGGCCCAGTTGGCCGAGTCACACCGCATTGCACTGCGTTGGACTGCGAGGGCTCTACG
>DASPGF010000334.1:0-9817 GCA_035620755.1 Myxococcota bacterium | reverse complement strand
CTTTCCGGCGCGCGCCGCGCGCCGGGCGTCGCGCCCTCGGCGCGCGGGTCGCGCTTCAAGACCTCGGAGTCCTTCTCGAGCAGCGTGCGGCGCTTCGCGCGGCTCGGCTGCGGACGCTTGACGGTGTACGGCTGCGCGGCCTGCTCCGGGCTCGGCGCCGCGGGCCCCTTTCCCGCGTTCAGCGCGGGCGGCCCGCCGATCTTGTCCTCGATGATCCACTCGAGCTCGTGCTTGAGGTCGCTCGACAGGTTCTCGAAGCGCACCGCGGCGCTGTGCATGCCCTTCTCGCCGATGCGCTTGTCATAGCTGCTGCGAAGGATCTTGCCCTCGAGCGTGATCGACTCGGTCGCGCCGACGCTCTCCGGCAACGTGACGAGGATGCGCTTGCCGCTTTCGAGCTCGAAGCTCGAGATCAGGCGGCAGCCGCCGGTCGACAGGTCGACCAGCGTGGCGCGGCGCGGAATCTCTCCGGTCTGGAAGGAAATTTCGAGACCGACCGCAACGCGCGGCTCGCCGCGCTTCTCCTCGCCGCGGTAGAGGCTGTGCATCACGAGCAGGCGCAGCGCCTCGGGGTGGACGGGGCGGCGCACGAGGTAGTCGAAGCCGACCTGCCGCAGCTGATCGCGCAGCGTCTTGGAATCCTGGTCGACCACCACCACGCGCACGGGCGCATCGCCCCCCGTCGAAGAGCTCGCGATCTCGGAGACTGCGGATATCCGTCGGGGAGTGGCCATCAGCAGCGCTTTCGGCTGCGGCGTGTTGGGCGCGATCGCACCGCCGCGCACGCGCGCGAAGTCGACCGCGAGGTCCTCGACGATCAGCTGGATGTCGTCCAGCTCGCCGTCGTCGAGGATCAGAACCGAGGGAGCCTTCGCCAAGCCGTGCACCTCGCTGCTGCGCTTTGGGCCAGCCCCCTATGCGTCGACCGATCCGGCTCCGTTCTGTAGCCCCGACGCCCGCTCGAGACGCGCGCTCGGCTCGCAGCGCTCGCGCGCGAAGCGGCGCCAGCACCAGCCGAGCGCCCCGAGGGAAAGGCCTGCAGCGGCGAGTGGGAGCGCGGCCGGCGCCGCGCCGACCTCGGGCGCGAACGTCGCGCCGGCTGCGGGCGCGAAGGCCGCGCCGAGGATCGCTGCCGCGTTGTTCACGAGATGGCAGCCGATCGCCGCGCGCACGCTGCGCGCGAGGTGCGCGATCGCGCCGAGATAGACGCCGAGCGCGCTCGCGAACAACGCGTGCGTCGGGTCCACGTGCAGCGCGCCGAACGCGAGCGCCGCGAGCAGGATCGCGGGGATCGGTCCCCAGCGCGCGCTCAGCCCGCGCTGCAACAGGCCGCGGCAGAACAGCTCCTCGGCGATGCTCGGCACGAGCGCGAAGCTCAGCAGCGCGCGCGCGAGCGCGCCGCCGCGGATCCCCGCGAGCTCGGCCTCGAACTCGTGCAGCGTGCCGCGTGTGGCCGGGTCGAGGCGCTGGTAGGCGCCGTCGAGCGCGAAGCTCAGCGCGAGCGTGCCGAGCGCGAGCAGCGCAAGCGCGCTGCGCGGCAGCGCGCCCTTGCCGAGGCCGAGCCGCGCGCGCACCCCGAGCGGCGAGCGCGCCGCGAATGCGAAGGCGAGCAGCGCGAGCGCGAGCTCGAAGCCGAGCGCGCTCGCGGCGAGTTCGCCGAGGCTCGCCGAATCGGCGCGCGCTGCCGTGGACCGCATCGCGAGCGCCGTGAAGCCGAGGCCGAGTGCGCCGCGTCGCATTCCCACGCTCGCAGCCTACAGCGTCCGCGTGTCGGCGGCACTGCGCGTGCGCCGCTTGCTACTCTCGGCGGCGTGTCCGAGTCCACTCTCGCGCCGGGCCTGCTGGTCGCGATGCCGCAGCTGCTGGATCCGAACTTCCAGCGCGCGGTCGTGCTCGTGATCCACCACGATCGCAGCGGCAGCTTCGGCGTCGTGCTGAATCGCTCGACGGACCTCACCGCGCCCGCGCTGTGCGCGACGCTCGCGATCGACTGGCGCGGCGATCCCGAACGGGAGATCCACTGGGGCGGACCCGTGCAGCCGCACACGGGCTGGCTGCTCTACGGTGTCGCCGAGGGTCGCGATCCCGGCGAGGGCGTGACCCAGATCCGGCCGGGGCTCTGCTTCGCGGGCTCGCTCGACGTGCTGCGCGAGATCGCGAGCGACCCGCCCGAACGCGTGCGCGTGCTGCTCGGCTATGCGGGCTGGGGGCCCGGCCAGCTCGAGAGCGAGCTCTCGGAGGGCGCGTGGATCACGGCGCCCGTATCCGAGGAGACGGTCTTCGACGTCGAGCCGGCGGCGATGTGGGAGCACGTGGTGCGCGGCCTCGGCATCGAGCCCGCGACGCTCGTCGCGACGCGCGGCATCCACTGAGCCGATTGCGCGCGCGGCTCGCGCACGGCCCCAGCGCGAGACCCCGACATCGGTCGATCTCCGATCGCGTCCGCTCACGGCAGCGCGCCGCTGTGCGCTCGCGCACTCAACGCCCCAGCCCGAGGTGCCGATGCGGGGGGCATGTCGGAGCCCGAAGACCGCCTGCCGTTCGAGGCGCTGATCCGATCCCAGGCGACGCTGCCGACGCTCGGCGAATCGCTGTCCGAGATCGTCGCGCAGTTCACGAGCCACGGCGCGCTCGGCGTGATCGCGGTCGAGGCTCCGGCGTTCGCGGGCATCGAGCGCAGCTTCGGCAGCGCGGCGCGGCTCGGCGCGATGGTCGGGTTGCGCGAGGTGGTGGGCCAGCTGATCGG
The DNA here is from genome assembly GCA_035620755.1 of Myxococcota bacterium. GTDB lineage: Bacteria > Myxococcota_A > UBA9160 > UBA9160 > SMWR01 > JACZVU01. Next base: position 7,071 of record DASPGF010000334.1, on the reverse strand, counting down.
CGATCGGCTCGGCATCGCCGATCTGATCCTCGCGGGCGAGACGGGTCGCAATGAGATCCTCGTGTTCCTGTTCCGCGAGCTCGCGGAGACGGACTTCTACCGCCGCGAGCTCCCCGATCTCCACGCGGCGCTCGCGCACGGCCTCAAGGCGCGCGGCTCGGGGATCGGCTATCCGCACCTCAAGGCCCCGCCGCGGCTCCCGATCGGCACGGCCGCCTCGCTGCTCAACCCGACCATCGCCGCCGAGACACAACTTCGAGACGCGATCGAGCAGGCGCGCAGCGACGCCGCGCTCAACGAGCGGATCGCCTCGCGCCGGCGCCGTCAGAAGCTCTTCGAGCTCGTGCTCGAGGGGCGGCTGCGCTCGGTCTACGAGCCGATCGTCGAGGTCGCGACGCGCACCGTGTTCGGCTACGAAGCGCTCGCGCGCGGGCCCGAGGGCTCGGAGTTCCATTCTCCGGCTGCGCTGTTTCGCAGCGCGAGCGAGGAGGACTTCATCTTCCAGCTCGACCGGCTGTGCCGGATGAGCGGACTCGACGGCGCGCGGGACTTCCCGAGCGGCGCCAAGCTGTTCCTCAACATCCGCCCGACGACCATCTACGATCCGAACTTCCGCTCCGAGGCGCTGCGCCGCACGCTCGACGGCTGCGGTCTCGCGCCGAGCGACCTCGTGCTCGAGATCTCCGAGCAGGAGTCGATCTCGAACTTCGACATCTTTCGCGAGATCCGCGACTACTACGGCAAGCTCGGCTTCCAGATCGCGATGGACGACGTCGGCTCCGGCTACGCGAGCCTCGAATCCGTGATGGAGCTCTCACCCGAGTTCGTCAAGGTGGACCGCGCATTCGTGGCGGGCATCGACGAGGATCTCAACCGACAGGAGCTGCTGCGCGCGCTGCACCGCGTCGCGGAGAAGATCGGCGCGCGCATCATCGGCGAGGGCCTCGACACGCTCGAAGAGCTCGAGACGCTGCGCCGGCTCGGCATCCCGTTCGGCCAGGGCTGGCTGTTCGGCAAGCCGCATCCGCTGCGCACGGACACCTGAAGCGCCCGCGGCCATCGCGCGTATGCTATGCGGCGCGACCTCGCCGCGCGGCCCGGTTGGGCGGACGGGTGGCGGGAGCTTTGATCCGCGTCGGAGGAATCGCGTGCGCCGCAAGCTCGGAGTGGCGACCGCAGCGCTGATCGCGCTCGCGGGCATGCTCGCGCTCTACGGCTACGACCGCGTGTCGCGGCTCGAGAGCGAAGCCCTCACGGAGTCGGTCCACGCGCTCTACGGCGCGGGCGGCAACGTCGCGGTGCTGCGCACCGAGCGCGGCGCGGTCGTGGTCGACACGCTGCGCTTCCCGTTCCAGGGTCGGCACATCCGAGAGATGGCCGAGCGGCTCGGCGGCGGACCCACGCAGCTGCTGATCAACACCCACCACCACGCGGACCACACGCACGGCAACCTCGCCTGGGCGGCTGGAACGCGGGTGCTCGCGACGCCGAGCGCGCGCGCCGCGCTCGAGCGCTTCGACGCGGCGTTCTGGCAGGGGTCCGCATCGGGCGTGGTGCCCGGCGAGCTCGTCGATGGCCAGCGCGAGCTGCGCATCGGGGGAAAGACGATCCGCCTCTACGCGCTCGGGCGCGGACACACGGCGGGCGATCTGGTGGTGCTGTTCGTCGAGGATCGCGTGCTGCACGCGGGCGATCTGTTCTTCAACGGCGTGTATCCGAGCGTCGACCTCGAGGCTGGCGGCTCGATCCAGGAGTGGGCGGCGACTCTCGAGCGCGTGCTCGCGCTCGATTTCGAGCGCGCGATTCCGGGCCATGGGCGCGCGAGCGATCGCGCGGGCGTGATCGCCTTCCAGCGTTTCGTCGCCGAGCTCGCCGACTACGCGCGCCGCTCGGTCGCGGCCGGCATAAGCTTCGACGAGACCATCGCGCGCGCCGATCTCGCGAGCGGCGCGCAGCTCGAGGCGCTGCGCGTCCCGCTGCTGCTCGATTTCGACCGCGAATCCGCGCTGCGCGGCGCGTGGCGGGAGGCGCGCGATCTCGCTGACGCCGCCGCCACGAGCGCCGGGGGCCGTTGAGATGGCTGCGTCGGATCGGCCGCGCAAGCTCGGCGACGCGGAGATCGCCGAAGCGCTCGGCGCTCTGCCGGGCTGGACGCTTCGAGCCGGCAAGCTCCACCGCGAGTTCCGCTTCCGAAGCTTCAACCAGGCGTTCGGCTTCATGGCGCGCGCCGCGCTGCACGCCGAGGCGATGGACCACCACCCGGAGTGGTCGAACGTCTATGCGACGGTCGTGGTCGACCTCGTCACGCACAGCGCACGCGGCATCACGGCGCTCGACGTCGAGCTCGCGCGCAAGCTCGGCGCGATCGCGCGCGAGCTCGGAGAGCGCGCAGATCCCTCGGCCTCGTGAGCGCGCATCGCGCGACGCGTAGCGCTGCGTCGGCGAGCGGGCGGACAGCGGCCTCTTGAACCCGCCTCGAGCATCGCGTAGCGTGGCGCGCGCAGCGCTGGAGGATCCGTTGCAGCGAGCCCACGCGTTAGCGAGCCCGGTCGCGCTTCTCGCGCTGGCGATCTACGTCGTCGTTCCGGTGGTTCACGGCTCGCTCGCGCACGAGCGCGCGCACGCGGAAGGCGACCGGCCGGCCTACACCGAGGCTCCGACCGACGCGCAGCAGGCGAGCGTCGACCCGGTCTGTCCGGTGTGCCTGGTCGCGGGCTTCAAGCGCACGGTCGCCGCACAGCGCGCACACCGTGCTCCGCTGCGCGCTGCGGGCGATCTGCGCATCGGCCGAGCGCGCGTCGAAGCGCTGCCTGCGCCGGTCGAGCTCGCCCTCGGCGAACCTCGCGCCCCGCCAATCTCGAGCTGATCGGAGCTTCGACGCGGAAGCGTGGTGGGCGCGGCGCGTAGCGCGCCGTCGCCTCCTGCTCGCATACCGCGAAACGCGAAACGATCCGCGTGAGACGCGACGCGAGCGGCGCGCCACGACCGTGGCCGCTGCTGCGCGATCGCGCGAGGTGCATGGCGATGCGCTCGATCCGGTTCCTTTCGGCCGCGCTGCTGGGCGGCCAGCTGACGATCTCTCCACCCGCCGCCGCCGAGCCGGAGGCTGCGGCTCCGGCCGATCTGCGATCGGAGGCGGTTGCGCCCGTTTCGGCGAGCTCGCGCTCCGAGGAGGGAGAGCTCGCCGAGGCGGATTCGACCGCCGACGAAGACGAGGCCGCGGATTCGAGCCCCGACGAAGCCGAACGACACCGAGGCGCGTCGAAAACGGAGGCAGCGGTCGGAGCCGAGCCAGGCGCGCCGCCGCGGGACGCGCATCACGCCGATGAAGCGCACGATCACGAGCCCGAGGAGCTCGTCGTGACCGGTCACCCGATCGAGCACGACAAGGACGAGCTTGCGCTCCCGGTGGACGTGCTCGACCGCACGCAGATCCTCGACCAGGCGGGCGCGACGCTCGGCGAGACGCTCTCGAGGCGGCCGGGCATCGCGACCTCGGGCTTCACGGGCGGCGCGAGCCGCCCGGTGATCCGCGGCCAGGACGCGTTCCGCACGGGTGTCGTCGAGGACGGCCTGCCCACCCAGGACGTCTCGCGCGAGAGCCCGGACCACGCGGTGCCCGTGAATCCGCTCGCGATCGAGCGCATCGAGATCGTGCGCGGTCCCGCGACGCTGCGCTATGGCGGCGGCGCCTCGGCGGGCGTCGTGAACTCGATCACCAACCGCGTGCCCGACGAGCTGCCCGACGCGCCCGTCACGGGCGGCGGGTTTGGCGCCGTCGATTCCGCCGCGAACCGGCGCGATATCGATCTCATCCTCGACGGTGGGCTCGGTGCGCTCGCGTGGCACCTCGACGGCCTGCTGCGCGACACCGACGACTACGAGATCCCGACCGGCGGCACCCAGAACGGAACGTTCGCCAACGCATTCTCGGGCTCGGCGGGCGCGTCGTACTTCTTCGGGGAGAAGGGACGCGCAGGTGTGTCGTACACGCGCTACGAGAGCGAGTACGGCATTCCCGAAGCCGACGAAGACGCGCACATCGATCTCGACACTGACCGCGTGCGCTTCGAAGGCGACTGGCTCGATCCGGCGCCCGGGATCCGCGAGCTTCGCGTGCGCGGCGTCTACTCCGACTACCACCACGACGAGATCGCCGATGGCGTCACGGGCCAGAGCTTCGACCTCGACCAGTTCGACGGCCGCCTCGAGCTCGTCCACGAGTCGTTCTTCGGCGTGCACGGGGCGGTCGGCGTCACCGGCGAGAGCCGCTCGCTCGAGGCTGGGGGGGAGGCGGCCGAGTTCCTCGCGCCCACCGATACCACGCAGATCGCTTTCTACGCATTCGAAGAGCGCGAGCTGCTGGGCGCGCTCGTGGGCGAGCTCGGCTTTCGCGTCGAGCACAGCGCGGTCGAGGGCACGCCCTTCGGTTCGACGATCGAGCGCGAGCGCGACTTCCTGCCGCTGAGCGGCTCGCTCGGGCTCGTCTACCAGGCTTCCGACGAGCTGAGCTTCGGCCTCACGGGAGCGGTCTCGCAGCGTGCGCCCGCGGAGTCGGAGCTCTACGCGCGCGGCCCGCACGAGTCGACGCAGACGTTCGAGATCGGCGACCCCGAGCTCGACGAGGAGACCTCCTACACCGCGGAGCTGCGCGCCACCTACGAGTCTGCGCGCGCGCGCGTCGACCTCGCCGGGTTCGCGACGCACTACGACGACTTCATCTTCGGGCAGCTCACGGGAGACACCGTGAATGACGACGGCGACCCAGTTTTGCCCGATGACCCGGGCGCGCTCGACGAGCTGCGCTACCGGCCGCGCAATGCGCGCTTCGCGGGCTTCGAGGCCGCCTCGGAGCTCGAGCTGTTCGATGCGCTGGCGGGGAGCTTCGGGGTCGACGCGCAGTTCGACTACGTGCGAGCGCGCTTCACCTCGGGCGCGGACCGCAACGTGCCGCGCATTCCGCCGATCCGCTGGGGTGCAGGCGTGTTCTACCGCGGCGACCGCGTGCGCGGACGCGTGGGCTTCCTGCGAACCGAGGCCCAGCGCCATGCGAGCCACTCCGAGACGAACACGAGCTCGTTCACCTTCCTCAATGCACAGCTCGCGATCCGCTTGACACCATTCGGAGACACCGTGCCGGTCGAGCTGAGCGTCGACGGCTCGAACCTCACGAACGCGAAGGCGCGCAACCACGTGTCGTTCAACAAGGACGAGCTGCTGCTGCCGGGCGTGAACGTGCGCGGCGCGGTGCGGGTCGACTTCTAGCCCGGGCAGTTCCGCTGTCGATTGACTGGGCGCCACCAGCCGGGGCCCAGTTGGCCGCGCTGGTAGGATCCCGGGGCAGTTCCGCTGTCTATTGACTGGGCGCCACCGGCCGGGGCCCAGTTGGCCGTGCTGGTACGATCCCGGGGCAGTCCCGCTGTCGATTGACTGGGCGCCACCAGCCGGGGCCCAGTTGGCCGCGCTGGTAGCTAGCGCGCGCCGCCCTGCCGAGGAGCGGAGCGGCGCGCGCCGGAGCGCCGGTCGATCGCAGCTGCGCGTTGCGCCGGGCTAGGCGCGAACGCCCTTGGCCTTGGCGGTGTGGGTCGCGATCGCGTCCATCAGCGCGGGCGAGAGGCAGTCGTAGGGCTCGAGGCCGAGCGTCTTGAGCCGCTTGCGCACCTTCTTCATCTCCGCGGGGTCGGCGCCCGACTCGATGATCGACGAGACGAAGGCCGCGAACTCCGGGGCCGCCCAGCCGTTCTGGTCCGACAGCTCCGTGTGTATGAAGTCGAACCCGTAGAACGGATGCTTCTCGTTCTCGATCCGGCCGAACATGTGGACGCCGCACGAGCTGCAGGCGTGGCGCTGGATCGCGGCCGACGGATCGACGATCTTGAGCTTGTTGCCGTTCGCGGTCACCGAGAGGCTGTCGCGCGGCACCACGGCCACCTGCGAGAACAGCGCACCCTCGGGCTTCCAACACTTGGTGCAGCCGCACACGTGATTGTGCGCGCACTGCGCGTTCACGGTGACTTCGACTGGCTGATTGCTGCAGTGACAGCGGAGGGTTCCGCCCGCGAACTTCTTCTTGCCGGGCTTGACGCCCTTGTCGACAGCCGGATGAATCGAGATGCCCATCGAGCACTCCTCTTTCTTTGGATTGTTTCGGATCGCGTCGCAGCGCGCATTCGTCGCGAAGCGCGCCCCGAGGCCTCGGGTATCTGCCTTCGAGCCCCGGATAGCATGCCCCGGGACGCGGAAAATGGAAATCGCCTCGCCGGTGCGCGCGTCGCGCCGCGACCGGCCGCGCTCGCGCGGCGGGTCGCGCTGCGCGAACGCGGGCTCGCGATCTGCGCGTCCGGGCTGCCCGCGGGGGCGAGCGGTTCCGCCGAAAAAACGCCCGACTTCGAGTCGAAGTTGCGGATCGCCCGGATGTTGCGAATCGGCCGCGCGCTGGGCGAGAATCGCGCGCCGAGCCCGAAGACCGGCTGGGCTTGGGGCACGCGCGCGGCAACGCGGTCGGAGCGCGCCGTGCGCGAGCTCGCGGAAGGAGTGGTCGCATGCGGTGCGTCCGGTTCCTGGCGATCGCGTTACCGCTCGCGCTGTCGAGCGGCGCGCGCGCCGACACGGTGGACATCGACTTCGACTTCGGCGATTCGACGATGAGCTTCCTCGGCACGGTCAACATCCCGCCGGGCGGAACGATCCACAGCATGGGTGCCATCACGACGCTCCCCGCGATCAAGACCGCCGGCGGCATGACCTCGGTGCAGACCGGCGTCGCGGAGCTCAAGGATCTCACGCTCAACATGACGGTGCGCACCGGCTCTCCGCTCGCGGCGCTCGTCACCGGCACCGTGATCGTCCAGCAGGTGGGCACGTCGACCGGGCCGTTCACCAACACGCGAACGGTGATGTTCGGCGGCACGCCGACGGGTACCGAGACGAGTCCCGGCATGAGCCTGTTCATCAGCGCCCACCTGAACTGCTTCGGGCTGTTCTGCGCGGGACTCGGCGATTTTCCGATCTCGATCGTCGGCACGCAGCCGCCTCCGCCGGGCCAGGCGTTCAGCCTGTTCCTCGGCCACC
>DASPGF010000333.1:0-4641 GCA_035620755.1 Myxococcota bacterium | reverse complement strand
CGGAAGTGCATCGCCGCCTGGCGCGGCGAGTCGGCGCTGCGCACCCAGCCGAGCGCGGTTCCGCGTTCTGCGGGATCGTCGAGCGCCTGGGCGAGGTCGACCGCCCGCACCCGCTCACCTCGCTGCGCGAGGCCGCGCAGCACGTAGAGGAACTCGATCTCGCTCGCGCGCGCGCGCAGCGGGTCGAACGGCAGGAACGCGTTGTTCGCTTCGCGCGTGCGGATCGAGCGCTTGCCGAGCGCACCCGACCGCGTCGCGAGCTGGTTTCGATCGTCGGTGTTGAGGCTCGCGCCCTCCGCGAATCGCCTGGACCCCTCCGCGTCGAGCACCCAGGCCGTGGCGAGATCCTCGACGCGCAGCAGGCCGTAGCGCGCGAAGTCCTGCGGCGACGCGGCGAGCGCGGCCCGCGCGTTCTGCACGGGATCGATCGGCGCGCGCGAGGCGACGAACAGCACGGCACCGCTGATCGGACGAAACACGTGGACTTCCGGGAAGACGTCGACCAGCGTCGCCACGAGGCTGCGCAGCAGCGGCTCGTCGACGAAGGCGAGCCCGATTCACTGCACGAGCACGCCGTTCGGCGCGAGGTGGTCCGAGACGAGCTCGAAGAACTCGCGCGTGTAGAGGTGCGATGCGCCCGCGGTCCACGGATGCGAGGGCTGCGAGACGATCGCGTCGAAGCGCGCATCGGTGAGCATCAACGCGCCGCGCGCATCGTTGACCACCATCCGCACGCGCGGATCCGAGATCGGCGAGAAGCCGCGCAGCGGCGCGAGCGCGCGATGCGCCTCGATCACCTCGCGCTCGAGCTCGATCGTGTTGATGCTCTCGAACGACGACGGCACGGACTCGAGCGAGAGTCCGCCGCCGAGCCCGATCATCAGCATCGAGCGCGCCTCGGGCCGCATCAACGCGGGGAGCAAGCCGAGCCAGCGCGCGGTCGCGAACGAGTCGGGCAGCGGCCGCTGGCGATCGATCGTCGATTCGGGCTGTCCATTGGTGACGAGACGCCAGGAGTCGCCCTCGTCGAACAGCAGCACCGTCGACGAGCGGCCGACACCATAGTAGGTGATGTCGCCACTCCACTCGGTCGCGGTCGCACCGCCGTAGCGGATCGCGGTCCACGGCGTCTGCGGTGGGTGGATCGCGAGCGCTGCGAGCCCGGCTGCGGCGACGCCAGCGAGCGGCCACTGCGCGGGCCGCGCGAGCCCGGCCGCCGCCGCGGCCAACAGCAGGTTCACCGCGGCGGCGGCGGCGATGCAGCCTTCGAACTTCAGCGCGGGCAGCAGCGCGAAGCCGCACGCGAGCGCGCCGACGATCGCGCCGACGGTGTTCCACGCGTAGACGCGGGCCGCCGCGGGTCCCGCCTCGGCCTCGCTGCGCGCGTAGATGCGCACCGCGAACGGAAAGCTCGCACCCACGCACAGCGCGCCCGGCAGCAAGCCGAGCACGGCGACGCTCGCGTTCGCGGCGAGCGTGCCGGTGCGGCCCGCCTCGAGCTCGTGCGCGAGCTCCGGCAGCCAGTTCGCGAGCGAGAAGGCGACCAGCGAGAGCGCCGCGGTTCCGAGCTGCGCGCACGCGAATCCGCGCAGCGAGCCGAGCGGGCTGCGCGCGAGCCTCGACGCCGCGCCGCTGCCGAGCGCGATGCCGAGCAGGAAGCTCGCGAGCATCGTCACGAAGCCCTGGATGCTGCCGCCGAGGAACGCGCCGAGCAGGCGCATCCAGACGATCTCGTAGGTGAACGAGCACGCGCCCGACAGCGCGATCAGCGGCAGGATCCAGTGGAAGCGCAGACGCGCGTCCGCGGGCGAGCTCGCGCGCGCGGGCTGCCGCGGCGAGCCGCGCGCGAGCAGCGCCGCGGCCGCGAACACCAGCGCGTTGATCGCCGCGCCCGCGTAGACGGTCATGCGCAGCCCGAGCAGCGGCAGGATCGCGAAGCCCGTCGCGACCGCGCCCGCGACCGCGCCGACGGTGTTGATCGAGTAGAGCAGCCCGATGCGGCTGCCGATCTCGCTATCGCGCCGCACCGCGTGCCGCGCGAGCAGCGGCAGCGTCGCGCCCATCAGCCCGGTCGGGACCATCAGGATCGCGAACGAGCAGAGCGCGTAGAACAGCGAGCCCGCGACGCTCGCCTCGTCGGGGGGCAGCGGCTGGCCTCCCGCGATCGCCCGCAGCAGCCACATCGCGGCGCGGATCGCCCATGGCACGGCGAGCGCGCTCGCGGCGATGCCGAGCTCGAGCAGCGCGTAGACCAGCACGGGCCGCTCGATGCGCGCGACGAATCGCGCCGCGAGCGCCGCGCCCGCGGACAGGCCGCCCATATAGGCCGCGAGCACGCTCACCACCGCGAATTCCGAGGTGCCGAACACGAACGCGAACTCGCGTGCCCAGGCGGTCTCGTAGAGCAGCGCCGCGAAGCCCGAGAGGAAGAAGCACAGGAGCAGCAGCGGGAAGCGCGCGTCGACCCTCATCCGTGCTCCGTATATAGCTCGCCTGCGCGAAGAGCGGCGGTATTCTACGGCACCCCTGCCAATCGGAGCAGCCGCGATGGCGAGCGAATTCAAGCCCCTGATCGCGATCGGCCCGCGCGTGCGCAAGTCGCCGTTCTTCGAGGCCACGCTGCGCCATGGCGCGAAGTCCTTCACGGTCTACAACCACATGTACATGCCGACGGGCTTCTCTTCGCCCGAGAGCGAATACTGGAGCCTCGTGAACGACGTGACGCTCTGGGACGTCGCGTGCGAGCGCCAGATCGAGATCACCGGCCCCGATGCGGCGCGCTTCGCGCAGTACCTCACGCCGCGCAACCTCTCGAAGTGCCGCGTCGGCCGCTGCCTCTACGTCGTTCTCTGCGACGAGGACGGCGGCATCGTCAACGACGCGGTACTGCTGCGGCTCGCCGAGAATCACTTCTGGCTCTCGCCCGGGGATGGCGACGTGCTGCTCTGGGCGCAGGGCGCTGCGATCCACAGCGGCATGAAAGTCTCGATCGACGAGCCCGACGTGTCGCCGCTGCAGCTGCAGGGCCCGAAGTCGCCCGCGGTCGCGCGCGCGCTGTTCGGCGATTGGGCGCTCGAGCTCGGCTACTTCGAGCTGCGCGAGACCCAGCTCGACGACATCCCCGTGGTGCTCGCGAGAACGGGCTGGAGCGGCGAGATCGGCTACGAGATCTACCTGCGCGACGGCCGTCGCGGCGACGAGCTCTGGGAGCGCGCGATGGCCGCCGGCAAGCCGTTCGGGATCGCGCCGATCGCGCCGTCGATGATCCGCTCGATCGAGGCCGGCATGCTCTCGTACGGCGCGGACATCACGCGCGCCGACGATCCCATCAGCGCCGGCATGGAGCGCCTGATCGATCTCGACCAGCAGGCCGACTTCATCGGCAAGCAGGCGCTGCGCCGGATCCGCGAGCGGGGCGTGTCGCGCCGGCTCGTCGCGGTCGAGATCGCGGGTGCGCCGCTCGAGGCGCCCAACCAGCACTTCTGGCCGGTGCTTGCCGGATCGCGCGTCGTCGGGCACGTCACGCGCTGCGTGTACTCACCGCGGCTCGAGAAGAACATCGGATTCGCGAACGTCTCCGCAGACTGCTCCGCGATCGGTACCGAGCTCGCGCTCGACGCGCCGGGCGGCCGCCGGCGCGCGCGCGTGGCGCGGTCGCCGTTCACCGAGGCAAAGAAGGAGATCGGCCCGGACTTGGAGCGGTGAGGTCGCGCGCAGCGAGCTTCGATGCGTCGCCGGTCCTCTCGAACTAGAAGCCCGCGGTCGCGCCCGGGGCCAGCACGCGTATCAGGCCCGTCGAGACCGCGCCGACGATCAGCGCTGCGGCGAAGCCTGCCGCGAGCGGCTTGAGGCCGAGGCCGCGCAGGCGCTTCAGATGGGTTCCGAGTCCGACCGATGCCATCGCCATCGCGAGGCACCACGACGAGAGCGCGGTGGTTCCCGCGATGAACGCTCGCCACTGCGCGTCGCTCGCGAGGCCGCCGAACGGTGCGTCACCGACGTCGCCGAGCGTGCGCAGCAGCGCCATCGCGACGAAGCCGAACACGAAAAGCGGAACCATCTGGGCGAGTCGCGGCCGTCGCGTCGCCGTCGGCTCCGCGCCGGCGCGGTGGTAGAGGATGGTGACGATCGGAATCACCGCGACCATGAACAGGTTCCGCAGCAGCTTCGTGACGGTTGCGGTGTCGAGCGTCTCGGGTGCGGCGAACTGCTGCGCGTAGAGCAGGCCAGCGCCCGCGACCTGCGCGGTGTCGTGGATCGCGGTTCCGAGGAAATAGCCTGCGAGGTTCGGGTCGCCGCCGAACAGCGCGTGCGCGACGAACGGATAGCTGACGAGCGCGGCGAGTCCGAAGACCGTGATGGTTCCGACCGCGTAGCTCGTCTCGTCCTCGTTTGCGTGGATCACGGGCGCGGTGGCGACGATCGCGGTGTTGCCGCAGATCGCGGTGCCGACGGCGATCAGCGTTCCGAGCCGCGGCGGAATGCCGACCGCCCGACTGATCCAATTCATCAGCAGCAGCGCCGACACGATGCAGCCGACCACGATCGGCAGCGCCGCCAGCCCGATGCTCCCGACTGCCGCGAGGCTGAGCCGGATCCCGAGCAGCGCGACGCCCACGCGCAGGATCCGCTTGAGGCAGA
>DASPGF010000332.1:0-6467 GCA_035620755.1 Myxococcota bacterium | reverse complement strand
CGAGCGGGACGACGAGCGGAGCCACGGGCACGACCGCAAGAGGAACGCGCCCGCAGAGCGCGCGCGAACGGGGGCACGGAGCAAGCGACGACCCTCCTCACCGCTGTGGGCGCTGTGGCTGATGGACGAGCGCGCGATCGGGCGCGCTCGCTTCGGCGACAGCGGGGGCGCCGATCAGCCGGGGCAATATGCGCGCCGCACGCCATCCCTGTCAATCGAATAAAGCAAAGCGGCGACAATGACTTGCCGGAACGCTCGCATTCTGCGTGCGCGGCGCGCAGCCCGGCTATTCTCCCGCGCACAGCCGTGCGCCACGCCTCTCGAGTCCGATCCCTCTCGATCTGTGCAGGCCTGCTCGCGAGCCTGCTGCCTCCGCGTGCGGTCGCCGCCCCGCCTTCACCGAGCGAGGCGGGGGACGTGGCCGGCGCCTACCGCTGGGATGCGGGCGGGTTCGTAGACATCATCGAGTGGGACGAGCTCGGCAGCGGCTTGGTCGCGTTCGACGATCGCGGCTGGGTGCGCGCACTCACGCCGACCGGAACGAGGCGCTTCAGCGCGGGTCCGGGTGTCGCGCTCGCCGAGCCCGTGGTGGCGCGCATCCGCTTCGAGCCCGCCGATCCCTCCGCACCCGCGAGGAATCTCGTCTGGGAAACGGACGCGACGCCGGCGCGCGCCGCATGGCGCACGGCGGACGCCGTCAGCAAGAACGTGAGCTTCGACAACGGAGCGACGCGCCTCGCGGGAACGCTGCTCGTTCCGACGAGCGGCGGCCCCCACCCCGCGCTCGTGTTGGTTCACGGCTCGGGCGCCCAGAACCGCAGCGGAACGCTGCCGTTCGCGCGCTTCCTCGTGCGCCACGGCGTCGCGCTGCTCAGCTTCGACAAGCGCGGCGTCGGTGCCTCGCAGGGCGATTGGCGCCGCGCTTCGTTCGAGGTGCTCGCCGACGACGCGCTCGCAGCGGTCGCCTACCTGAAATCGAGACGCGAAATCGACCCCGCGCGGATCGGGTTGCTCGGCGTGAGCCAGGGCGGGTGGATCGGCCCGCTCGCCGCCTCGCGCTCCGCCGATGTCGCGCTCGTCGTGAGCGTGTCGGGCCCAGGCGTGACGCCCGCCGAGCAGACGCTGGACCTGATCGACGCGGAGCTGCGCTTCGACGGCGTGCGCGAGGCGGAGATCGCAGAAGCCATCCGGCTGACGAAGCTCGCATTCCACTACGGCCGCACGCGCAGCGGCTGGGACGAGTACGCGATCGCGCGCGCGCGGAGCCACGAGCGATCGTGGCTTGCACACCTGGATCTACCCGATGACCCCGACTCCGACGAGTGGGAGCAGCAGCGCCTCTTCTATCACTACGACCCCGCACCCGCGCTCGCCGCGCTGCGCTGCCCGCTGCTCGCGCTGCTCGCCGAGATGGATTCCGGAATTCCCGTCGAGAAGAACCGCCGGCGCTGGCTCGAGGCGCTCGAGCGAGGCGAGGCCGACCACGAGATCGTCGTCGTTCCGGGCGCGAACCACATCATGTTCGGCGCGAAGACGGGCGGCCTCTTCGAGATTCCGGGCCTCGACGGCTTCGTTCCCGAGTACCGACGGATCCTGCTCGAATGGTTGCGCGCGCGGTTCGATCTGCGACAACCTTGATGCGCGGGGTCGCTCGCGATGCCGGGGGTGCAAATCCGAGTGGTCGTTCCGCTCCATCCGCTGCGATCCGCCTGCTGCGCGCTGCTGCTCGTGTGCGCGATCGGCTGCGACCGCGAGCGCTGGAGCGTCGGCGAGAAGATCCGCGCGAGCGACATCGAGGTCGCGACCGCGCTCGGCGATACGAGCCAGCAGAGCGTCGACGAGCTCGCGGCGACGGAAGTGCCGGCGATCGCGTATCCCCAGGCGCTTCGCCCCTGCTGCGCGTTCGGCGCGGATCTCAAGGTCGCGGTCGGACAGATGGCGATGCCGGGTGTCGAGATCGCGAATCTTCTCGATGTCCGGGACGTGGGCGCCCACCGCTACGACAACGGCTACCTCTCGCTGCAGCGCGGAGATCCACGCGGCCTCGTCGACGACGAGAACAACGGCCTGGTCTACACCTGCCGCGGCGGCTTCATCGATCTCGCTCACGTACGCGACAACGCGGACAACACGCTCGCGCTCGCCGCAGCCGTCGCGCGCTCGCTCGAGACGGGTGGCAGCGTCGACGTTCCGCCGCAGGGCGCCGCGATGCGGGTTCGGCTGCGCGCCGTGAAGCCCGAGGCGATCCGCAAGTACGGAAGGATGCAGCTCGCCGCGGCTCTCGCGCAGTGGATCGCCTATCAGCTCTCGATCTGGCATGAGATCGCGACCTTCTACGGCTATGCGTCGCTCGCGAACTGGCCCGAGAAGATCTCCGCGTTCTCGCCCGAGGATCTCTACTCGAACCAGATCGGCGTGCGGCTCGCAGCCGGCGTCATCCTGAGCAAGGGTGCGCGCAGCGATCTCGAGTACGCGCTGAGCATGGATGCCTGGATCCAGCGCGCACTCGAGCGGCTCGGCGCGGTGCCGGAGAAGGACGCGCTCGCAGCCATGCGCGCAGTCGACGGCGCGTGGTGGGATTCCGAGAAGCGCATCCCCGACTGGACGCTCGTGAAGCGCCGCCAGTTCGAGACCGACCCCTACCTGCGCCCGTGGCGGATCGAGGACGCTAGCCCGGGCGCGCGCGGCACGCCGCAGCCGCTCGCGCGCTGCCGCGACGCGGGACCCGCGCTGGTGCTGCACGTGGTCGACGGCTTTGCGGGTGCGCAGTTTCGCGACTACGCGTCGCTCGAGCTCGACGTCGACGAATCGCTCGTCGAGGCGGGCTTTCCGCTACCGCGCGCCGACAGCCGCTGTGTCACGCAGGGCGATTTTCCGTCGATCATCGACGCGGCGCGCAAGCAGACGATCGAGCTGCTGGGCAACGGCGCGGATGCGCCGTGACGCCACCGCGTCTGCGCGCGCGAGCTCGCTCGACGCAGATGATCGCTCCGCGCGGGCGCGCGCAGCCGCTGCCGCTCGAGCCCGTGCCGCCCGAGCCGGTGCCGCTCGGCGCGAGCACAGCTACTTCGAGACGCGCGTGATCTTCGAGCCCTGGATGCCGATGCCGCCCATGATGCCCTTCTGGTCGAACACGAACGCGTAGATCTCCTGCGTGAGCGTCGCGGTCGTCATGGATTTGGCGAAGCCCGCGTCGACGACGACGAGGCTCGGGCCCGCGCCGAGCTCGAAGCCGCCGCTCCGGTCCAGATGGGCGAGCGCGGAATCCGTGAGGAAGAACAGCGCGTAGCCGAACTTCTGGGCGCCCGCCTGGAACCCGTACGAGGCGGCCACAGAGTTGTAGTAGGCGACGGTCTTGCCGCCGCGGCGCAGCGCGCCCTCGCCGATCTGGCCGCCGAACATGAACCCCGCCTTGAGCATGCTCGGGAAGACGAGGATCCCCTTCGCCTTGTCGCGCAGCATGCGCGCAGCCGCGCTGTCGGCGTAGAGCTTCGCGAGCGCGGCATCGACGTCGCGATCGATCGCCTGCGCGCTCGCGGCATGCGCGGGATGCGCGCCGCTGGGCGCGATCGCGAGCGCCGCGAGCAGCAGCGCCGCGCTGGCGCGCCACGCTCGCATCGTCGCGCTGCCCTGCGCCGAGCGGTGCCGCGGCGACACGCCCGCCGCGACACGCTGCTTCGAGCGGTATTGCACCGGCGCGCTCGGCGCGCTGCGCGACCTCATTGCTCGACGACCGGTATCGTCGCGGCGAGCTCGTAGCGCAGCACGGCGTCGATCTTGTTCTCGATCTGGTAGAAGCGCATCAGCTTGCGGCCCGGCAGCGCCTTCGCGATCGGCTCGCGGTACGCGCGCCGCACCTCCACGCGGTCGCGCTCCGCGGCAAGGTAATCGTCGACGAGCTGCATCGCCTTCTCGTCCGTCATGCCGTCGAAGCTCGCCGCGTAGTCGTCGATCACCCGCAGCAGCCGATCGTGCACGGCCTTGAGCTCCTGCTGGTAGCGGTCGTAGACGGGCCAGAACGCGCTCGCCTCCGCGTCGGTGAGCGCGAGATTCACGTCGACGATCGCCTTCTTGTTGCTGCGCAGCGTGTCACGCAGGATCTCGAGGCTCGCTTCGTCCGCCGCGCCCGTCTCGCTCGCCGCGCCCGCCTCGCTCGCTGCGTCCGCCTCGCCCTCCGCGCCCGCGCGGATCGGCAGCGCCGCGACGCCGATGAGCAGCGACGCGGCGATCAGCCGCTTCGAAATCGACATGACCACCCCTCTTGGGTCGTTACTCTGGGTCGCTACTCGTCCGAGGCGAGCAGCTCCTGACGCGCGGCATCGAGCGCGGCGCGCTTCTCTGCGTCGACCTTCGGGAACTCGAGCCCGAGCCGCGCGAGCGTGTCGACGATCGCCGCCGCCACCGCGAGCCGCGTGAACCACTTGTTGTCGGCCGGAATCACGTACCAGGGCGCGTACTTGGTCGCGGTGCCGCGAATCGCCTCCTCGTAGGCGCGCTGGTAGTCGTCCCAATGGCGTCGCTCGACGACGTCCGATGGCGAGAACTTCCAGTTCTTCTCGGTCTCGTCGAGGCGCGCGAGAAAGCGTCGCCGCTGCTCCTCGTTGGAGACGTGCAAGAAGAACTTCCGAACCACCACGCCATTGCGCGTCAGGTAATGCTCGAAGTTGCGGATGTCCTCGTAGCGCTCTTCCCAGATGTCCTTCGTGACGAGCGACGGCGGAAGCTTCTGGCGCTCGAGCACCTCGGGGTGCACGCGCGCGACGAGCACCTCCTCGTAATACGAGCGGTTGAAGATGCCGATCCGCCCGCGCTCCGGGAGGCAGCGCATGCAGCGCCAGAGGTAGTCGTGATCCAGATCCTCGGCGGAAGGCGCCTTGAACGAGTAGACCTGCACGCCCTGCGGATTCACGCCCGACATCACGTGCTTGATGGTGCCGTCCTTGCCCGCGGCATCCATCGCCTGGAAGATCAGCAGCAGCGACCAGCGATCCTGCGCGTAGAGCCGCTCCTGGTAGTCGGCGAGCAGCTCGATGCCCTTCTGCAGCATCTCGCGCGCAGCATCGGCATCCTCCGACTCGAGGCTGCCGGTGCTGCGCGGATCGACGTCCTTGAGGTGGAACCCCTTCCCATCCTTCACGCGGA
This sequence comes from Myxococcota bacterium, assembly GCA_035620755.1. Taxonomy (GTDB): domain Bacteria; phylum Myxococcota_A; class UBA9160; order UBA9160; family SMWR01; genus JACZVU01. Next base: position 1,325 of record DASPGF010000332.1, on the reverse strand, counting down.
ACGGCTTCACGAACTGGCGCGCGCGGTCTTCGATCGCCATGGGGGGCCTCTGCTTCGGTGACTCGAACGCGGCCTCGATTCTACACGGACTCGACGGCGGCGTCTCCGCGAAAATGCCGTCGACTCGGGAAGCGCACGCCGGAGCGCCCGCTCCGGGCGGCCTCCATCGGCTGCGCGCGGGCGACCGCGCGCCGCGTGTTGCGAGGGCGCCCGCGCGGCTTCCGCTCGAGCGCGCAGGCTCATCGTGCGCTGCGGGGGTTCGCGGATGCGCAACTCCGCGATTCCGTTGTTGCAATGGGTCCGTCGCTTCCCGTAGAGTAGGGGCTCCGATCGGGAAGACGCGAGCGACAACCCCATCCGGCGCGAACGCGCCACCTCCAAAAAGTGTGAAAGCAAGAACCCCCCGGCACTTCCTCCTTTTCGCCCTTCTACTGCTCGGCGCGCCGGGCTGCGGCCCGCAGTCCGCGACCGCACCGCCCGCGGTCGACGTGGTCGTCGGCAGTGCGGTGAGCAAGGACGTTCCGGTGACCATGGAGTGGATCGGCACCACCGAGGGCGCGGTCGACGCGGAGATCCGCGCAGAGGTCTCCGGCTACCTGATCTCGCGCGACTACGCGGAGGGCACCGTCGTCAAGCAGGGCGACCTGCTGTTCCGGATCGACCCGCGCTCCTTCCAGGCTGCGCTCGACCAGGCGCGCGGCGAGCTGGGGCGCGCGGAGGCCGCGCTCGAGAAGGCGCGGCTCGACGTCGAGCGCTACACGCCGCTCGCGAGGGAAGGCGCGGTGAGCCAGCAGGAGCTCGACAACGCGACCCAGGCGCGCCGCGCGGGCGAGGCCGCCGTGCAGTCGGGGCGCGCGGCGGTGGAGAGCGCGCGGCTCGACCTCTCGCGCACCGAGATCCGCTCGCCGATCGACGGCATCGCGGGCGTCGCGCTCTCGCAGCTCGGCGACCTGGTCGGGCCCGGCGCCCCCGGGCCGCTCACCAATGTGTCGCAGGTGGACCCAATCCGCGTAACGTTCCCGCTCTCGGAGCGCGAGTACCTGCGCTTTGCCGTCGGCTTCCGCGAAGTGATGGAGGGACGCGCCGACAAGTCGCGCGAGGGGCGACTCGAGCTGATCCTCGCCGATGGCAGCACTTGGCCCGAGCGCGGTCGCGCGGTGCCCGCCGCGGCGGGCGTCGATTCGCGCACCGGCACGATCCTGGTCCGCGGCGAGTTTCCCAACCCCGATCGCGTCCTGCGCCCGGGCCAGTACGCGCGCGTGCGCGCGATCGTCGAGGTGCAGAAGGACGCGATCGTGGTGCCGCAGCGCGCGGTGTCGGAGCTG
>DASPGF010000331.1:0-2152 GCA_035620755.1 Myxococcota bacterium | reverse complement strand
GATCGCGCCCGCTTCGGGGATGTCGATCGCGGCCGCTGCTGCGCCCGTGCGCGCGCTCGCGGCGTGGTCGGTGGTCGCATTGCTCGCGGGCTTCGCAATGATGGCGCTGCAGACGACGCTCAATCGCGTCGGTGCGCTCGTGCTCGGCTCGTCGCACTTCACGTTCGCGATGGTGGTCGCCGTCTTCGTGCTCAGCATCGCGCTCGGGAGCTTTGCGGTGTCGGCGCTGCGATCGATTCCGCGAGCGCTCGTAGTGTGGTCGCAGTGCGCGCTCGTCGCCGCGCTGTTCGCGCTGTATTTCGCGCTCGACGACGCGGGCTACTGGGCGCACTGGATCCGCGTCCGGCTCGGCGGCCTGGACGCGCGCTTCGCCGATTATCAGCTCGCGATCTTCGGCTCGACGCTCGCGCTGCTCGCGCTGCCGATCGGCCTCTCGGGTGCTCTGCTACCGCTGCTGTTCCACGCGCAGCGCGGCGAGGCGCGCGACCTCGGCGCAGTCGCCGGACGGCTCTACGCGTGGAACACGCTGGGCTCGCTGCTGGGCGCGCTGCTCGGCGGCTACCTGCTGCTGATCTGGCTCGATCTGCACCACGTGTATCGGATCGCGCTCGCGTGCGTCGCAGTGAGCGCCTGGGTGCTCAGCGCGCTCGTGCCGAGCCGTGTGCCGCGCGTGGCTGCGGCGCTCGCGCTGCTGCTCGCGCTCGCCGCGACTGCGCTGCTGCCGGCCTGGCACGCGGATCACGTGACGCCCGGGACGTTTCGCGCGCGCAGACCGGATCCGCGCGCGATTGCCGGTGCTGAAGCGTTCTTCGCGACTTGGTCGTACGTGGAGATCGTCTTCTACGACGACGATCCGACCAGCAGCGTCGCGGTCGCGGCGCCTTTCCGCCGGCCGGAGAATCTCGCGCTGTTCGTCAACGGCAAACCCGAGGGGGCGCTGCAAGGCGATCACGCGACGATGGCGCTGACGGCGTTGATTCCCGCGTGGCTCGCGGAGCGCAACGCGCGCTGCTTCGTGGTCGGCCTGGGCACCGGCGTGACGGCGGGCGAGCTCGCAGCTCTGCAGTCGACACGCCAGATCACCGTGGCGGAGATCTCGCGCGCCGTGATCGCCGCGAGCCCGCTGTTCAGCGCGGGCAATCTCGGCGCAATTAAGAGCCCGAAGCTCGAGATCGTGCGCGGCGACGCCTATCGGACGCTGCTGCGAAGCCCGGGGCGCTACGACCTGATCGTGTCGGAGCCGAGCAATCCGTGGGTCGCGGGTGTCGACACGCTCTACACGGTGGAGTTCCTCGAGGCGGTGCGCGAGCGGCTCGAGCCGGGTGGCGTGTTCGCGCAGTGGTTCCACGGCTACGAGTCGAGCCCGGAGATCGTCGAGCTCATCATACGCAACTACGTGTCCGTGTTCCGCGAGAGCTCGATCTGGTTCACTTCGGGCACCGACCTGCTTCTGCTGGGAATCCAGCGGGAGCCGCGGTCGCTTGACATGGGCGCACTCGAGGCGCGCTTCGACCAGCCGGATTTCCGCGCCGCGTTCGCGCGCGCGCGCATCGAAAGCCTCCCACAGCTGCTCGCGCACGAGCTCGTCCCGTTCGGCACGTTGCGCGCAGGAGACCTCGCGGGCACAGTCCACAGCCTGCGCAAGCCGATCCTGAGCGATCTCGCCGCGCGCGCGTTCTTTGCGGGGCGCCGCGCCGTGATCGGACTCTTCGCGAGCGACACGCAGCGGCGCACCGCGCTCGCGAATTCATCGCTACGCCGCTACGCGGGAGACTCGGAGGTGCTTCCGGAGGGCCTCTACGAGCTGGTCGCCGAGGAGATCTGCGCGCGCAGGCGCGATCAAGAGTGTGCGACGCTGATCGCGCGCTGGGCGCTGGACCATCCCGACTCCGAGCGTCTGCGCGCCTCGCTCGCCTCGCTGCGCAAGAGCGCGCAGCGGCGGGACTCGCCGTTCGCGCCGCAGCGGCTCGAGCGCGTGAAGGAGCTGTTCGACGGCGAGCTCGCGCGCGGTGGCGACGCGGAGATCGATTCGCTCGAGGCGCAGCGCGCGACCGAGCTCTTCGAGCACCTCTATCACCACGTGTTTCCTTTCGAGATCGGCGCGCTCGAGCGCACGTGGCAGCGCTGCGGTGGCGCCGAGTGCGCTGCGGGT
>DASPGF010000330.1:0-3120 GCA_035620755.1 Myxococcota bacterium | reverse complement strand
CACGCCGCGAAGTTGGCTGCCCGGGCAGTTCCGTTTTCTACTGAGTAATCCGCTGCTGGCCGGGGCCCAGTTGGCCGGGTCACACCGCATTGCACCGCTCTCGACTGCGAGAGCTCTACGTGGCCGGGGCCCAGTTGGCCGGGTCACACGGCATTGCACCGTTCTCGACTGCAAGAGCTCTACCTGGCCGGGGCCGAGTTGGCCGGGTCACAGCGCGTTGCACCGTTATAGACTGCGAGAGCTCGACGTGGCCGGGGCCCCGTTGGCCGAGTCGGGTCAGTGCTTGGCGCGGGGAAAGCGGACGGTGAATTTTGTGCCGCGACCGAGGATGCTCTCGACGGAGATCTCGCCGTTCACGCGCTGCACGAGATGCTTCACGATCGAGAGCCCGAGCCCCGTCCCGCCCGCGGCGCGCGAGCGCGCCTTGTCGACGCGGTAGAAGCGCTCGAAGATGCGCCCGAGGTCGCGCTCGGGAATTCCGATGCCGGTGTCCGCGACCTCGACGCGCGCCCACCTCTCGTCGTCGTCCACCGTGAGCTTCACGCGCCCGCCCGCGTCCGTGTACTGGCAGGCGTTGTCGAGCAGGTTCCGCACCACCTGCTCGACGGCGTGCACGTCCGCCCACGCGATCGCGCGGCACCTGATGTCCTGCTCCACCTCGACCTTCTTCTCGCGCGCGGTGGCGCCGAAGTCGCGAACCACGCGCTCGACCAGCGCGGCGAGATCGACGTTCGCGGGCTCGAGGCTCACCTCGCCGCCCTCGGTCTCCGACAGCTCGAGCAGGCTCGACACGAGGCGCCCGAGCCTGCGCGCATGGCGGTCGATGATCTCGAGCTGGGATCGGACGGTCGCATCCTTCACTTCGTCCGAGTGCAGCAGCATCTCCGAAAAGCCCTGGATCGCGGTGAGCGGCGTCCGCAGCTCGTGTGACGCGTTGGCGACGAACTCGCGGCGCAGCTTCTCGAGCTGCGCAACCTCGGTCATGTCGTGCACGACCGCGACGGTGCCGAGCCGCGCTCCCGATCCGGCCGGAAAGCGGGCCGCGTGCAGCTGCAGGATCCGCTGCACGGGGTGCTTCACGCTGATCACCCTCGAGATCGGCTCGTCGCGCGTCGCCGCCTCGCGCATTGCCGCGTCGAGCTCGACGTGTCGCACGAGCTCCGCGAGCGTGAGCGGACCGGCGCCGTGCTTGACGCCGAGCAGCGTCGCGAGCCGCGCGTTGGCGAGCACGACGTTGCGCTCGTTGTCGACGACGAGCACGCCCTCCACCATCGCGTTCAACACCGCCTGCAGCTGCTCCTTCTCGCGGTTCGCGAGCTCGAGCCGCTCGCGCAGCTGCTCGGCCATGCGCTCGATCGAATCCGCGATCGCGCCGAGCTCGCCCTGGCTGCGGCGCGGAATCCGGTAGCCGAGGTCGCCGTCGGCGACCGCCGACGTCAGGCGCTGGAGCTCGCGCACCGGCCGCAGCATCAGCCACGCGAGCGCGTAGGAGAGCGCGACCGACGCCGCGAGGCCCGCGCCGCCCGCCGTGATCAGCAGCTTGCGCAGGTCGGCGAGCGCGGCGTCGAGCTCGGAGAGCTGGAGCGCGACGCGCAGCGCGCCGCCGCCACGCGTCTCGAGCGGGAGCGCGAGATAGAGCGACTCGCGGCCGACCGTCTCGCTGCGGCGCGCATCCCGGCCGACGCGGCCCGCGAGCGCGGCGCGCACCTCGGGCCGTTCTGCGTGGTTCTCGATCAGCCGCAGGCGCTCGAGCGGCACGTCGGAATCACCGATGACCGCTCCCGCGGCGTCGATCAGCGTCACCCGCGCGCCGGCCGCGCGCCCCGCGCGATCCGCGATCCCGTCGAGGCTCGCGAGATCGGGCGCCGCGACGTCGACGCCGCGCAGCAGCTCGGCGACCAACCTCGCGCGCGCCTCGAGGCTGCGCGAGGAGCGCTCGATCTCGCGTTCGCGCAGATCGCGCTGCGCGACCACGCCCGAGATCCCCACCACGAGCAGCACGAGGCCCGAGAGCGCTGCCATGAGCTTTCGCTGGCTGTTGAACACAGCACCGCCCGTCGCGATTGCCGCGCGCATCGCGTCGATCGATCAACCCTCGGAGAAACGGTAACCGACCCCGCGCACCGTCTCGACCGACTCTCCCGCGGGCCCGAGCTTCTCGCGCAGTCGCTTGAGGTGCGTGTCGATCGTGCGCGGCGTGACGTTCACGTTGCTTCCCCAGACGCGCTCGAGCAGCGTCTCGCGCGTCACGACGCGACCGGGGCGCGACATCAGCTCGCGCAGCAGCTCGAATTCCTTCGCGGTGAGCGCGGCTTCGGCGCCGTTCACCATGCAGCGGTGGCGCGCGACGTCGAGGCGGATCGCGCCGTTCTCGAGAACGCGATCGGACGTCGCATCCGCGTAGCGCCGGCGCAGCACCGCGGCGACGCGCAGCGCGAGCTCGCGCGGGCTGAACGGCTTGGTCACGTAGTCGTCCGCGCCGAGCTCGAAGCCGACCACGCGATCGACCTCCGCGGCCTTGGCAGTGAGCATGATCACGGGCAGATCGGCGAGCTCCGCGTCGAGGCGGATCTTGCGACACAGCTCGGTTCCGCTGATGTCCGGCAGCATCAGGTCGAGCACCACCAGATCCGGCGGTGACCGCCGCAGCGCCTGAAGCGCCTCGCGGCCCGACGAGGCGGTCTCGACGCGATAGCCGGCCTGATCGAGGTTGAAGCGCACGAGCTCGCGCAGATCCGGCTCGTCGTCGACAACGAGGATCGTATTCATGGCGCTGGATGATAACCCCCCGCGCCGCCTCGGGAAGCGAGACGGCGGGCGAAGTCATGCATTCGCGCGCCAATCGTCACCGGAACGTCAAACGCGCCACCGAAACGCCGCGGCCGTCGCCAGACTGCGTCGCGGCCCGGCGATCACTGCAGATAGCCGAGCGCGCGCAGCTTGTCGACAATCTGCGGATCGATCCGGACCTCGGAGCGGGCCGCGCCGGGAACGGGAGCGCGCTCGCGATACGCGTCGAGCAGCTCGCGCATGCGGGCCGCGGCCTCGGGCTCGATCTCGAGCAGATCCACCTCCTCGTCGGGGTCGACCCGCAGGTCGAACAGTCGCTCGCGGTTCGGA
>DASPGF010000329.1:0-5535 GCA_035620755.1 Myxococcota bacterium | reverse complement strand
CGCTCGAGACCGCAGCGTCAAACGGGCTCCGTGTCGCGGGCGTGGTGATCTCCCACACCACGGGTCGGCTCTCGCCGGCCGATACGTCCAACCTCTCTGAATTGAAGGGAATTCTCGGCGAGCGCTGGATCGGCGAGATGCTGCCGCTGGCGCCGGGCGAGGCTCCGCGAGCGGGCTGGATCGACGTGGGCGCACTCCTGAAGCGGCTCCCCGGCAGCGCGCAATCCGGCTAGGGACCGCCGCGATCGCGAGCGCGCGTCAAAGTGCGTCACGCGATGCGAGGGCCAGAGCTCGCCGGCCGCGCGGGGAGAGGAGAAGAGCGACCGCCTCAAGCATCGCTGTCCCCGCGCCGATCCAGCGCCCGCGGCGAGCCGCAGGCGCCCGCGCCGTGCACCCGGGAGACCCCGTCATTGCCCACCGACGAGGACATGGAGCTGCTCAGCCGCAAGCTGATGTCGCTCAAGCTCGCGTACGATCAGTACTTCCTCGGCTCGAGGCCGCGCGAGCCCGCGATGCTCGCGGACGAGGTGAAGAAGCTCGTCGTCACCTACGCCAACCAGCCGATCATGAACACGGCGCTGCGCTTCAAGTTCAATTCGATCGTGTCCCGCTACCAGGCCTTCAAGCGCCAGTGGCTCGACACGCTGCGCAAGATCGACGACGGCAGCTACTCGCGCCACCAGTTCAAGTCGAAGATCCACCAGCGCGAGAGCGCGCCCCCCGAGCCGCCCGCGAGCGCCGCGCAGGACCGCGCGGAGATCTACGCCGCGTACGTGGAGGCGCGCCGCGCATGCGGCCAGAGCATCGCGAACCTCACGCCCGCGAAGCTCGGCGAGATCCTCGACCAGCAGGAGCGCGAGCTGAACGCGCGCTTCGGGGGCGGCCGGGTGCGCTTCAAGGTCGTCGTCAAGGACGGCCGCGCCAAGCTCACCGCGTCGCGCGAGGGCTGATATCCCGTCGTTCGAGCGCGCAACGGCCCGGGCTGGCCCCGGCCCGTGGAGCCTCCCTCAGGAGGCAACGGAACGGCGCGGGCTGCGCTCGCTGACACCGATTCGCGTACGCGCGCGCTCGAGCGCCGCCTCGTAGTGGCGGTAGCGCTCGGGATCGTCGTCGCCCGCGAGCTTGTCGAGGTACTGCTGCGCGCGCGCCGCGGCGGCTGCGGCGCGCGCCGCGTCGATCTCGCTCTCGAGCTCGCACGAATCGACGAGCACCGAGACGCTCTCGCCGTCGACCCGCGCGAAGCCATCCGCGACCGCGGCGTAGATCGGGCCTTCGTCGGTGAGGATCTCGACCTCGCCGATCCGCAGTGCGGCGAGGAAGCACTCGTGGTTGGCGAGCACGCCGAAGCGGCCTTCGCGCCCCGGCAGCACCACGCGCGCGACGCGCCCGCGAAACGCCTGACCCTCGGGCGTGACGATCTCGAGATCGAACGGCACCGCGTCCTCCTCTAGAGCCGCTGGGCCTTCTCGACGGCCTGGTCGATCGTTCCGACCATGTAGAACGCCTGCTCGGGCAGCGCGTCGTGCTTGCCCTCGAGGATCTCCTTGAAGCCGCGAATCGTCTCGGCGAGCGGCACGTAGGCGCCGGGCTGGCCGGTGAACTGCTCGGCGACGTGGAACGGCTGCGAGAAGAACTTCTGAACCTTGCGCGCGCGCGCGACCGTGAGCTTGTCGTCTTCGGATAGCTCGTCCATTCCGAGGATGGCGATGATGTCCTGCAGATCCTTGTACTTTTGCAGCACCTTCTGCACGCCGCGCGCCACCTGATAGTGCTCCTCGCCCACGACCTGCGGATCGAGGATGCGGCTCGTCGAATCGAGCGGATCCACCGCCGGGTAGATGCCGAGCTCGGAGATCGCGCGGCTGAGCACGGTGGTCGCGTCGAGGTGGGTGAACGCCGTCGCGGGCGCCGGGTCGGTGAGATCGTCCGCGGGCACGTAGATCGCCTGCACCGAGGTGATCGAGCCCTTCTTGGTCGACGTGATCCGCTCCTGCAGCTCGCCCATGTCCGTCGAGAGCGTCGGTTGGTAGCCCACCGCGGACGGAATCCGCCCGAGCAGCGCCGACACCTCGGAGCCCGCCTGCGTGAAGCGGAAGATGTTGTCGATGAACAGCAGCACGTCCTTGCCCTCGGCATCGCGGAAATACTCGGCCACCGTCAGTGCCGAAAGCCCGACGCGCGCGCGCGCGCCGGGCGGCTCGTTCATCTGCCCGTACACGAGCGCGGTCTTCTCGAGCACGGTGGTGCCGTCCGCGAGCTTCGCGTCGGCCATCTCGTGCCACAGGTCGTTCCCCTCGCGCGTCCGCTCGCCCACGCCGCCGAACACCGAGTAGCCCGCGTGCTCCTTGGCGATGTTGGTGATCAGCTCGAGGATCACGACCGTCTTGCCAACGCCGGCGCCGCCGAACAGGCCGACCTTGCCTCCCTTCGGATACGGGGCGATCAGGTCGACGACCTTGATGCCGGTCTCGAGCGTCTCGATCGCCATCGACTGGTCGACGAACGCGGGCGCGGGCCGGTGGATCGGGTATCGCGTGTCGGACTCGATCGGCCCTCGCTCGTCGACGGGCTCGCCGATCACGTTCATGATCCGCCCGAGCGTCGCGGGCCCGACCGGCACCGAGATCGGCTCGTCGGTGTTCTTGACCGGCTGGTTGCGCACGAGGCCGTCGGTGGTGTCCATCGCGATGCAGCGCACCGTGTTCTCGCCGAGGTGCATTGCGACCTCGATCACGAGGTTGAATTCGCGCGCGTCGATGCCCGGATTCGTGAGCCGGAGCGCGTGATACAGCTCGGGAAGCGCGCCGGGCGGGAACTCCACGTCCACCACCGGCCCCATCACCTGCACGACCCGCCCGTCTTCTTTTGCCATCGTCCGTCCCTAGAGTGCCTCGGCGCCGCTGACGATCTCCACGAGCTCCTTGGTGATCGCCGCTTGTCGCGCGCGGTTGAATTGGAGTGTGAGCTTCTCGACGAGCTCCTCGGTGTTGCGCGTCGCCGATTCCATCGCCGCCATGCGCGCGGCGTGCTCGCCGGTCTGGTTCTCGAGCAGCGCGCGGTAGAGCTGCACCTCGATCGCCTTGGGCACGAGCTCCGCGAGCAGGCTGCGCGGGTCGGGCTCGATCTCGTACGAGGCCGCCTGTCCGCCCGCCTCTGCATCCACCGCGAACGGGAGCAGCACGACCGCGGTCGGCGTCTGCGTCATCGCCGACACATAGCGGTTGTAGATCAGCACCACCTCGTCGGCCTCGCGCGCGATGAAGCGACCCGCGACGGCCCTCGCGATCTTCGATGCCTCGGCGTAGCCGACCCAGCCTTGCTGCGGGTGATGGTCGCGCAGCTGACCCGGCCGGCGGCGGCGGAAGAAGTCGTGGCCGCGCCGGCCGGCGGTCGTGATCGCGACCGCGCAGCCTTCGGCCTCGCGCTTCTCGATCAGCGCCGACGCGAACTTGATCGCGTTGGAGTTGAATCCGCCGCAGAGCCCGCGATCGGACGTGAGCAGCACGACCTCGAGCGTCTTCACCGACTCGCGGCGCTCGAGCAGCGGATGGATGTCCTCCGACAGCCCCTGCGAGACCCGCGCCACGATCTCGCGCATCCCGTCCGCGTAGGGCCGCGCGTTCTCGCTCGCGGTCTGCGCGCGGCGCAGCTTCGCGCCCGAGACCATGCGCATCGCGCGCGTGATCTGCTGCGTCTTCTTGATGCTGCCGATCCGGCGCTGGATGTCCTTGAGACGCGGCAACTAGCTGACCTCTCGCTGCGCTCCGCTCGGCTCGAACATGCCGGCGAACTCGTCGAGCGCTGCGATCAGCTTCGCCTCGCAGTCCGGCTCGAGCTTGCCGCTCTCGCGAATCGCCGAGAGCACGTCGGCGTGGCGGTCGCGCATGAAGTCGAGCATCTCGGCCTCGTAGCGCAGCAGGTCCCGCACCTCGTAGCGACGCACCCACGACTCGCGGTCCGCGCGCGGAGACGCCGCGAAGATCGAGACGACCTGCTCCTCCATCTTCATGGGCGAGTACTGCGCCTGCTTGAGCATCTCGGTCTGGCGCTCGCCGTTCGCGATCTGCTCCTGGGTCGACTTGTCGAGGTCGCTGCCGAACTGCGCGAACGCCGCCATCTCGCGGTACTGCGCGAGGCTGAGCTTGAGCTTCCCGGCGACCTGCTTGGTGGCCTTGGTCTGCGCGGCGCCGCCGACGCGCGACACCGAGATGCCCACGTTGACGGCCGGGCGCACGCCCGAGTTGAACAGGTCGCCCTCGAGGAAGATCTGACCGTCGGTGATCGAGATGACGTTGGTCGGGATGTAGGCCGAGACGTCGCCGGCCTGGGTCTCGATGATCGGCAGCGCCGTGAGGCTGCCGCCTCCCTCGGCATCGCTCATCTTTGCCGCGCGCTCGAGCAGCCGCGAGTGCACGTAGAAGACGTCTCCCGGGTACGCCTCGCGTCCGGGCGGCCGGCGCAGCAGCAGCGAGAGCTGCCGGTAGGCGACCGCCTGCTTCGAGAGATCGTCGTAGACGATCAGCGCGTGCTTGCCGCTGTCGCGGAACCACTCGCCCATCGTCACGCCCGTATACGGCGCGATGTACTGAAGCGGCGCCGGCTCGCTCGCGGTCGCGGCGACCACGATCGTGTACTTCATCGCGTCGAATTGGTTGAGCTTGTCGACCACCTGCGCGACCGTCGACTGCTTCTGGCCGATCGCCACGTAGATGCAGTACACGTCCGTATCGCGCTGGTTGATGATCGTATCGACCGCGATTGCGGTCTTGCCGGTCTGGCGGTCGCCGATGATCAGCTCGCGCTGTCCGCGCCCGATCGGCGTCATCGCGTCGATCGCCTTGATGCCGGTCTGCAGCGGCTCGTGAACCGACTTGCGCACGACGATTCCCGGCGCCTTGAGCTCGACGCGCCGGAACTCCTTGGATTCGATCGGCGGTCCGCCGTCGATCGGCTTGCCGAGCGCGTCGACCACGCGCCCGACCAGCGCTTCGCCAACGGGAACCTCGATGATGCGGTTCGTGCGTCGGACGACGTCGCCTTCGCGCAGATGATGGGTCTCACCCATCACCGCGATGCCGACATTGTCCTCTTCGAGGTTGAGGACCATGCCCGTGATACCGCCCGGGAACTCGATCAGCTCGCCCGCCATCGCGGACTCGAGCCCGTAGACGCGCGCGATGCCGTCGCCGATCGACAGCACCGTGCCGGTCTCCGCGACGTCGATCTCGCGGTCGTACTCCTTGATTTCCCGCCTCAGGATGTCGGTGATCTCGGCCGGCTTGATGTCCAAAATCGATTCCTCTCGTTGTTCGTCGGCTGTCTGGGCAGCCAAGCTCTCGAACCTTCGTTCCCCTGTCAGGGCTGCGTGCGCAGCCGGCTGCTCGAGCTAACGGTTACCGTGGAGGCTGCGCGCCTGCGCCAGGCTGACGCGCAACTGCGACAGCTGGGTGCGGAGGCTGCCGTCGAACACGAGGCCGCATACGCTCGCGATCGCGCCGCCGATCAGCGAGGGGTCGACCTCGACGCGGAGCTCGA
>DASPGF010000328.1:0-4977 GCA_035620755.1 Myxococcota bacterium | reverse complement strand
AGCGACTCGAGGCGTTCCCAGATCGCGTCGACCTCGCTCGCCGTCAGCCCGAACTGGAGCGTCGTTCCGTTGCGGGTTGCTCCCGCGTCGGGGTCGATCGGCGCGCCGGCCGGGGTGCTGCGCAGGACGCCGTCCGCGTCGGCTTCGAGCTGCGCGACCACCATCAGGAAATCGAGGTCGCCTCGCTCGAGCTTGCGCAGGCGATCGATCGACTTGCGCGGTAGCGCCGGCACGCGGATCTGGCGCCAGGCATACGTCGGCGGATAGAACCAGTTGTACCAGATGGTTCCGAACGCGACGCCGTTGTCGACCGCGAACACGCGCCGGTTGGCGGCGTCCTTCGAGACCAGCACGTTGCCCTTGCGGCTGTCCCGCAGGTTGATCAGGTACGCGAAGATGTTGAAGTTCGCGAGGTGGTACGCGTAGCGGACGTCGCTCAAGAAGCGCTCCTCCTCGTAGAGCTCGTCCGGGACGGTGACGTCCTGCATCCAGATCGAGAACTGGCCGAGCATGCAGCGCGTGCCCTCGATGTTCGGCGGGCGCTTCTCGTGCCGCTTCTCCCAGCGCTCGAGCGGGATGCAGCGCAGTACCGTGGCGGGAACGGTGAAGTCCACCGGATCGAGGAAGAGCGTCTGGATATGCCAGGCCGCGAGCTCCTTGCGCGGCGAGTTGTTGAAGCCGTCGAGCGTCGACGGGACGAGCTTTCCCTTGACGCTGAAGCGATCGCCGGTCTCCGGGAACAGCACCTCTTCCTTCGCGGGGCGCGTCGTTCCCGCGCCGGCCGCGACGACGCTGAGCACCTCGTATTCGGCGTGCTCCATCAGCAGCGCCGCCTTGAGCGGCTCCACGGGCCAGTTCGCGAAGTCCTGCGCGCTCGCGGGGGGCGCCGATTCCGAGAATCGCACGGGCTTCGGCTGCGATGCCGCGCACGCGAGGAGCTGCAGCGCTGCGAGCAGCAGCATCAGGAGCGCTCGCGGCGTGTTCGGCATGGACTCCCCTCGTGTGGTCGCAACGAACTCGCCTTCGGGCGCGTGTCGAAGCCTGCGATGGCATCGACTAACCTAGCATCGAATTCCTGGAGCCAGAGCGATGGGGGGTGCGGTGCCCGTTTCGGGGCGGCCGGGCGGTCGTTACTTGTTCACGCTCTCGCTCGCCGCGCTGGGCGTGGTCTACGGCGACATCGGCACGAGCCCGCTCTACGCGATCCGCGAGTGCTTCTACGGCGCATACGGCATTCCGGTCGATCCGGCCAACGTGCTCGGCGTTCTCTCGCTGATCATCTGGTCGCTGATCCTCGTCGTCTCCGTCAAGTACCTCGCGTTCGTGGTGCGCGCCGACAACCGCGGCGAAGGCGGGATCCTCGCGCTGATGGCGTTGATCGTGCCCGGTCACGAGCCGGCGCGCGGCGCCACCCGGCGGCTCGTGGTGCTGGGCCTGTTCGGAGCGGCGCTGCTCTATGGCGACGGCATGATCACGCCCGCGATCTCCGTGCTGAGCGCGATCGAAGGCCTCGAGGTCGCGACGCCGCTGTTCCAGCCCTACGTCGTGCCTGCGACGCTCGCGATCCTGGTGGCGCTGTTCTGCGTCCAGCACCGCGGCACCGCGAAGGTGGGCGCCGTGTTCGGCCCGATCACCTTCGTCTGGTTCGCGGCGCTCGCGGCGCTCGGGGTCCGCGCGATCCTCGGCGAGCCCGCCGTGCTGCACGCGCTCAATCCCGTTCACGCGGGCCTGTTCTTCGCGCACAACGGGCTGCGCGGCGCGCTCGTGCTCGCCGCGGTGTTCCTGGTCGTCACGGGCACCGAAGCGCTATACGCGGACATGGGTCACTTCGGGAGGCGCCCGATCCGCCTGGTGTGGTTCGCGGTCGTGCTGCCCGCGCTGCTGCTCAACTACCTCGGACAGGGAGCGCTGCTGCTCGTCGACCCCGAGGCGGCCCACAATCCGTTCTACCGGCTCGCGCCGTCCTGGGCGCTCTATCCGCTCGTCGCGCTGTCGACGCTGGCCACGATCATCGCTTCCCAGGCGATGATCTCCGGCGCGTTCTCGCTCACGCGTCAGGCGGTGCAGCTCGGCTACAGCCCGCGGCTCGCGATCACCCACACCTCCTCCGAGGAAGAAGGCCAGATCTACATCGCACCGATCAACTGGCTGCTGATGATCGCGTGCTGCGGGCTCGTGGTGGGCTTCGGCGCGTCCACGAACCTCGCGGCCGCCTACGGCATGGCGGTGACCACGACGATGGCGATCACGACCGTGCTCTTCTACGTGCTCGCGCGCAGGCGCTGGCACTGGCATCCGCTCGCCGCGGGTGGGCTCGCCGCGCTCTTCCTCGCGATCGACGTCGCGTTCCTCGGCGCCAACGCGGTCAAGATCCAGAACGGCGGGTGGTTCCCGCTCGTCGTCGCGCTCGCGGTATTCGCGGTGATGAGCAGCTGGAAGCGCGGGCGCGAGGTGCTGGGTCGCCGGCTGCGCGACGCGACGCTCCCGCTCGCGCAGTTCCTCGCGGGCCTCGCCGCGAACCCCGTCCCGCGCGTGCCCGGCACCGCGATCTTCATGACCGGCGATCCCGAGTCGACACCGCATGCGCTGCTGCACAACTTCAAGCACAACCGCGTCGTCCACGAGCGAGTCGTGGTGCTGACGGTGATCACCGCCGAGGTGCCCGCGGTGTCCGCGAGCGAGCGCTTGGGCGTCGAATCGCTCGGCCACGGCTTCTGGCGAGTCGTCGCGAGGTTCGGCTTCATGCAGGATCCCAATGTGCCGCGCGCGCTCGCGCTCGCGGCGAGCCCCGAGTTCGAGTTCGATCCGATGCGCGCCACCTACTTCCTCGGGCGCGAGAAGCTGATCGCGGCGGGCCGATCCGGCATGGCGCTCTGGCGCGAGCGGCTGTTCGCGTTCCTGTCTCGCAACGCCGAGGAGGCGACGGCCTTCTTCCGGCTGCCTCCGAACTGCGTGGTGGAGCTCGGTGCCCAGATCGAGCTGTGACCGATCGCGCGCCTCGCCGCGCGCCGCTCGCTGCGCCAGTTCGCGAAGCGCGCGCGACCGCCGCGCCGCGCACCGAAGCGCTCCGTGACGCCCACGCGCACCGACAACTCCGCGCGTGGAGTGCTGCTGATGAGCTTCGCGGCATTCCTCTGGGTGCTGCACGACGCGATCAGCAAGTGGCTCGTCGAGGACTATTCGATCTACCAGGTGCTGCTCGTGCGCACGCTGTTCTCGCTGCTGCCGATCGCGATCGTCGTGCGCCGCGAGGGCGGCTACCCGCGGCTGCGCGGCTCGCGGGTATGGGTCTGCCTCGGCCGCGGCTGCCTCGCGGTCGCGTCGTTCTCGCTGTTCCTCGCGGCGCTGCCCGCGATGGCGCTCGCAGAGGTGTTCGCGATCGTGATGTCCGCGCCGCTGCTCATCTCGGCGCTCTCGGCGTTGCTGCTCAAGGAGCGCGTCGGTCCGCGGCGCTGGATCGCGGTGCTGGTCGGCTTCTCGGCGGTGCTGGTGATGGTGCGGCCCGGCGGAAATCTCGCCGCAGCGGGCGCGCTCTACGTGCTCGGGTCGGTCGTCGTCTACTCGCTCGCGATGATCCTCACGCGCCGTCTGGGCAGCACGGAGAGCGCGGGCGCGATGACCTTCTACTCCGCGTTGGTCTTCTTGGGCGTGGGCTTGGTCGCAGCGCCGTTCACCTGGAAGACGCCGGGCGCGACCGCGATGCTGCTGATGGCCGCGACCGGCGTGCTCGCGGGCTCCGCGCAGTACTGCATGACCGAGGCGTTCCGCATCGCCCCCCCGTCGGTGGTCGCCCCGTTCGAGTACACGTCGCTGATCTGGGCGATGCTGCTCGGCTTCGTCGTCTGGGGCGACGTTCCCGGTGCGCTGGTGCTCGCGAGCGCGTGCGTGGTGATCGTGAGCGGCATCTACGTGCTGCACGACGAGGTCGCCGAGCGCAGGCGCGAACGCGCGGCGACCCCGCCGCCGGGAATCTGAGCGCTCTCGGGGCGCGCCGGGCTCGGCCGCGCGCGGGAACGCGTGCGCCGTGCAAAAATCGCTTGCATTCGGTGGGCTCACGCGCGTATTTTTTCGCCGCGGAAGGTAGTTGCTCGCAATGCAACGCAACCCATCGCGAGAAGCGCGGGACGCACGGCAAGCTCGAGGAGTCGGGCGAGCTGCGCCGATCGGTGACCGCCGAGTCATCTCGCGCGCGTGGAGCGGCGCTCTCGCGGCGCTCGCGCTCGCGTGGCTGTGCGCCGTGCCCGCCGCGCCCGCAGCCGACGATGCCGCGCCCGCCGCGCATGCAGCCGACGACGCCGCGCCCGCGGCTGCCGAGTCGCCCGCACCTGACGCCGACGCCGAAGTCGCTGCCGACACCGCAGAGGACCCCGTGCTCGCGGCCGTCGACGCGCTGATCGACGAGTTGGAGATCGACACGAGCGACGAGCACTGGAGGCAGCTGGTTCCGGCCCCGCCCGGCGTCGCGCAGTTCGACGCACACTCGATCTACTACTGGAACCTCGAGACCAATCGCGGCGAGCTCCGGATCGAGCTGCTGCCCGAGTCGGCGCCATTCCACGTCACGTCCACGATCTATCTCACGCGCATGGGCTTCTACGACGGCCTGAAGTTCCATCGCATCATCACGGATTTCATGGCGCAGGGCGGAGATCCGCTCGGCAACGGCAATGGCGGGCCGGGCTTCCGCTACGCGAGCGAGATCGATCCCGATCTCTCGCACAGCAAGCGCGGCGTGGTGAGCATGGCGAACGCGGGGCCGCGCACCGACGGCAGCCAGTTCTTCATCATGTTCGCGCCCGCTCCGCGTCTCAACGGCAAGCACACGATCTTCGGCGAGCTCGCCGAGGGCAGCGGCACGCTCAAGATGCTCGAGCGCGCGAGCAGCCGCACCGGCAAGCCGCGCCGCCAGGTCGTGATCGAGAAGGCGACGATCAGCGTCGAGCGCGCGAAGCGCCGTTAACGCTCGGTGCGGGCGCT
>DASPGF010000327.1:0-4154 GCA_035620755.1 Myxococcota bacterium | reverse complement strand
GATCGAAGCACGCGATCAGCACCTGCGTGTCCTGCGGATGGAGGCCCGTCGTGGGCTCGTCGAGCACGACGAGCGTGCCCTCGCGCAGCTCCGCGAGCGCGCGCGAGAGCCGCAGGCGCTGGAGCTCGCCCGACGAGAGCGCGGAGAGTGGCTGCCCGAGCGTCAGATAACCGAGCCCCACTTCCGATAGCGAGCGCAGGCAGCACGCGATCTTCTCGTACGCGCCGAAGCTGTCGAGCGCGGCGTCGACGGTGAGCTCCAACACGTCGGCTATCGACCGGTTCGCAAGCTTGATGTCGAGCGCCTCCTGCCGATAGCGGCGACCGCCGCACTGCTCGCACGTCACCTTCACATCGTCGAGGAACTGCATCTCGACGACGACCTCTCCCGCGCCCTCGCAGCCATCGCAGCGGCCTCCCGGGACGTTGAACGAGAACCAGCCCGCGGAAGCTCCGCGTGCGCGCGCCTCGCGCGTCGACGCGAACAACTGGCGGATGCCGTCGAAGGCCTTCGAGACGGTCGCGGGGTTCGACCGCGCGCGCCGCTGGGGCGGGCTCGACTCGAGCACCACGAGCTCGCGAACCGCGCGCGCGCCTTCGATCCGATCGCACGCGCCGCGGTCCGGCTCGCCGCGAAGCCCACCCACGAGCACCGAGCGGATCAAGCTCGACTTCCCGGAGCCGGAGACTCCCGTCACCGCGACGAGCCGCCCGAGCGGGATCTCGACGCTCAGGTTGCGCAGGTTGTTGGCACGCGCTCCGACGATCGTCAGCCACGCGCGCGGTGCCCGTTCGCGCTGCGCGTCGCGCGCGCGCTCGAAGCGCCGCTCTCCGCGCAAGAGGCGCCCCGTGAGCGAGCGAGCGCAGCCCGCAATCGCCTCGACGCTGCCTTCGAAGACGACCTCGCCGCCGTGGCGCCCCGCGGCCGGGCCGAGCTCGATCACGTGGTCGGCCGCGCGTGCGAGCTCGAGCGCGTGCTCGACGACCACGAGCGTATTTCCCTGGTCGCGAATCCTGCACAGCACCTCGGCGAGGCGCGCCGCGTCGCGCGCGTGCAGCCCGACCGATGGCTCGTCGAGCACGTAGAGCGAGGCCGTTAGCGTGCCGCCGAGCGCCGTGGCGAGCTGGATGCGCTGCGCCTCGCCGCCCGCGAGCGTGCGCATCGGGCGCTCGAGCGTGAGGTAGTCGAGGCCGACGGCGATGCAGCTCGCGACGCGTGCGCGCAGCTCATCCACGATTCGCTTGCCGCGCGCCGCCTGCGCGGCATCGAGCTCGAGGTCTGCGATCCACGCCGCGAGCTCGCCGAGACTCAGGCGCGACAGCGCGCCGATGTCGCGCCCCGCCATCTCGACGCAGAGCGCATCCGCACACAGGCGGCTGCCCGCACAGCTCGGGCAGATCTCGAAGCCGCGGTAGCGCGCGATCAGCATGCGCGCCTGCACCTTGTAGCGCTTGCGCTGCAGCCGATCGAAGAACTGCGTGACGCCGCGCCAGCCCGCGCCGTCGCCCTCGAACACCCAGCGCCGCTCGGCATCGCTGAGCTCGCCGAACGCGCGGTCGACCGGAATGCCCGCCGCGCGCGCAGCCGCGACCAGCTTCGCCTGCATGCGCCGACCCGAGCGCGTCGCGAACGGCGCGATCGCGCCCTGCGCGAGGCTCAGGCTCGGATCCGGGGCGACGCGCTCGCGATCGAGCACGGGGATGCGCCCGAAGCCCTGGCACGCGGGGCACGCGCCGAGCGGGCTGTTGAACGAGAACAGCGCGGGTCGCGGCTCCACGAAGCGTCTGCCGCAGCCGTCGCACGCGAAGCCCTCGACGAAGATCGCTCGCTCGTTCGCAGCGCTGACCACCACGCAGCGCCCCTCGCCGCGCTCGAATGCGGTCGCGATCGCCTCCGCGAGCCGCGCGCGGCTCGCGTCTCGCGACGGCGCGAGCCGATCGATCAGAAGCAGCGAGCTCCCGCGCACGCGCTCGAGCTCCGTCGCAGCGAGATCCGCCACGTCCACGACCTGCGCGCGGTCGTCGAGAAGTCTCGTGAAGCCATCCCGCAGCAGGCGCTCGCGCAGCTCGTCCGCGCGCTCGCGGCCGCGCAGAATCAAGGGTGCCGCGAGCGCGAGCTTCTGCTCCGACCAGCGAGCCACCACGGCTTCGGCCACGCTCTCGGGGCTGCTTCGCTCGACCGCGCGATCGCATTCGCGGCAGCGCGTCTCGCCGATCTTGGCGAACAGCAGGCGCAGGTAATCGAGGATCTCCGTCGCGGTGCCCACTGTCGAGCGAGCGCTCGTCACGCGGTTGCGCCGCTCGATCGCGATCGCCGGCGGAAGATCCGAGATGCGATCGACGTCTGGGCGCGGCAGCCGCTCGAGGAACTGGCGCGCATAGGTCGACAGTGAGGCAACGAAGCGGCGCTGCCCTTCGGCGTAGAGCGTGTCGAACGCGAGGCTCGTCTTGCCCGCGCCCGACACGCCCGTGACCAGCGTGAGCGCGCGCAGCGGAATGCGGCAGCTCGCGTTCTTCAGGTTGTGGCAGCGCGCATTCTCGATGGCGATGTGGGTCGCCGGCGACCGGTGTGCGGCCACCGATCAGCTCTCCGAGCGCTCCGAGAGCCGGCGCGCATCCGCCGCGTAGCGCTGCTTGCCTGCGCGCTCCGCAGCCTCCGCGAGCGCGTGCCATTCGCGCGGCTGCGCCGGCGCGTGCATCGCCGCAGCCACCGAGCGCAGCAGGAAGCCGTCGCCGTTCTCGATCGCCTGGGCGCGCAGCCGCTCGAGCTGGTCGGTCGACTGCGCCTTCGCGAGGAAGTCGACCGCGTCGAGCTCGAGCCCTTGCTCGAGGTAGGCCTGGGCGTAGTGCAGCGCCTGCGCGGCCGTGAGCTCGCGCTCGACCAGGTGCCGGCGCTCGATCGGCTTCGGAACTTTCGTGCGACCCACGGCTTCCTCCGGGCGAACGGATCAGTAGCGCGGAACGTCCGCGTCGACGGTCAGCGACCAGGCCTCGATCCCACCCGTGAGGTTGGTCGCGCGCACGAAGCCCGCGCGGCCGAGCAGCCCGCAGGCCTTCGCGCTACGGCCTCCGTGGTGGCAGTGGACCACGACGAGCTTCTCCCTCCAGTCGCGGAGCTCGGCGAGACGTTCCTCGAGCTCGCCGAGCGGGATCAGCGTCGAGCCTTCGATGCGAGCGCGCATGAACTCGCCGGGCTCGCGCACATCGAGCAGCAGGAAGTCGTCGCCGCGCGTCTTCATCGCGTTGACCGCTGCCGCGGAGATCTCGGCGACCTCGGTCGCCGTCGCGTCGGGCACGCCGCAGAACCCCGCGTAGTCGATCAGCTCCGTGATGCTCGGCCGCTCGCCGCAGAGCGGGCACTTCGGATCCTTCTCGATGCGAAACTCGTTGAACTCCATCCGCAGCGCGTCGTACTGCACGAGCCGACCGTAGAGCGGCTCGCCCATCTTCGACGCGATCTTCAGCGTCTCCGTCGCCTGGATCAGCGCGATCAGGCCCGGCAGCACGCCGAGCACGCCGCCCTCCGCGCACGACGGCACAGTGCCCGGCTCGGGAGGCTGCGGATAGAGGCAGCGATAGCACGGGCCATAGCGGGCATCGAACACCGTCGCCTGGCCTTCGAATCGGAACACCGATCCGTGTACATTCGGCTTGCCGAGCAGCACGCAGGCGTCGTTCGCGAGATAGCGCGTGGGAAAGTTGTCGGTGCCATCGACGATCACGTCGTAGCCCGAGAAGATCTCGAGCGCATTCTCGGAGGTCAGCGCCACGGGATGGCACCGCACCTCGACGTCGGGGTTGAGGGCCTGGATCCGCTCGCGCGCGACCTCGACCTTGGGCCGGCCGATGTCCGCGGTCGCGTAGAGGATCTGTCGCTGCAGGTTCGAGGCGTCGACCCGGTCGAAATCGACGATTCCGAGCGTCCCGATTCCCGCGGCTGCGAGATACTGCGCGAGCGGGCAGCCGAGGCCGCCCGCGCCGATCAGCAGCACGCGCGTCTCGAGCAGCAACTGCTGCCCCTCGACACCAACCTCGGTCAGGCTCAGGTGGCGGCGGTAGCGATCGAACTGCTCGGGTCGCAGCGGTGGGCGCTCTTGGGTCATCTCGGCAACGCTATCCGAGCCGGGTACCGACCGCGAGTGGCCACGCGCAGCG
>DASPGF010000326.1:0-8374 GCA_035620755.1 Myxococcota bacterium | reverse complement strand
CTGCGCGCGCAGCTGGCAGCGAAGCGGGCTCGGAAGCTGATCGCCGCTCGTCACGACCACCGCGAGCGCGGGCCGCTCGGCGGCGACGACCTCGAGCACGCCGCCCGCACCGCCCGGGCCGATCGCCGCGTCGAGCACGATCGCGTCGATCGCGGCGTCGGCTCGCCGCAGCAGATCGATCGCGAGCTTGCCGTCGGTCGCAGCCACCACCGAATAGCCGTGCTTCTCGAACGCGCGCACGAGCACGCGCAGCAGCTGCGATTCGTCGTCCGCAATCAGCACGCGAGGCGAACCGATCACCACGCGCGCATCATAACCCGTGCCCGAGCGGGCGGATCGAGTTTCCGGGGCGGTGGTAGCGGTCGAGCGGGCACCTGCCCGATCCCCTCCGATTGCCGGATGGCGAAAAAAAGACGAAAATCCGGCATGCCCCGCCCGCCTTCGGATTACGTCGAGCTGCGCTGCCGCAGCGCGTTCACGTTCCTCGAGGCCGCCTCGAACCCCGAAGACCTCGTCGATCGCGCCGCCGAGCTCGGCTACCGCGCGCTCGCGCTCGCGGACGTCGGCGGCGTCTACGGCATCCCGCGCTTCCACCGCGCCGCGTGCACGGCAGGGCTGCGGGCCATCGTCGGCGCGGAGGTCCGGGTCGCCGAGCCCGGCGCGCGGCCGGCGCCGCTGCTGCTGCTGGTCGAGACGCCGCGCGGCTACTCGAACCTGTGTCGCATCCTCACGCAGGGCCAGCAGCGCGCCGCGAAGGGAGCCACCCTCAACCGCTGGCAGGAGATCGAGGAGCACGCCGACGGCCTCACGGCGCTCGCGCGCGGCGACGCCTCGCTCTGCGAGCGCGCGCTCGACCGCGCGAGCGCGTGCTTCGGGCGCGGCCGGCTCTGGGTCGACGTCTCGCGCCATCTGGACCGCGCCGGCGAGGCCGCCGCGCGCCGGGCCGCGGCGCTCGCCGAGGCTGTGCGCGTGGGCGTGGTCGCGACCAACGACGTGCGCCACGCGCGCCCCGAGGGGCGCTTGCTGTTCGACGCGCTGACGTGTCTGCGCTGGAAGACGTCGCTGGATCGCGCGGGCCGCCGGCTCGCCGCGAACGCGGAGCGCCACCTGCGCGCGCCCCGCGAGATCGCGCAGCGCTTCGCCGACCGCCCCGCCTGGGTCCGCGCGAGCCGCGCGATCGCCGAGCGCTGCGCGTTCGGCCTCGAGCAGCTCGGCTACCGCTTTCCGCAGTGCCCCGTCCCGCCCGGCGAGACGCAGGCCTCCTACCTGCGCCACCTGAGCTGGCGCGGCGCGCGCGCGCGCTACGGCTCGCCGCTGTCTGCGCGCGTGCGCGCGCAGCTCGAGCACGAGCTCGCGCTGATCGAAAAGCTCGACCTCGCGGGCTACTTCCTGATCGTGCACGACATCGCGCGCTTCGCGCGCGAGCAGCGCATCCTCGTCCAGGGCCGCGGCTCGGCGGCCAACAGTGCCGTGTGTTACGCGCTCGGCATCACGGCCGTCGACCCCGTCGGCATGGATCTGCTGTTCGAGCGCTTCCTCTCCGAGGAGCGCGGCGAGTGGCCCGACATCGACCTCGATCTGCCCTCGGGCGAGCCGCGCGAGAAGGTCATCCAGTACGTGTTCGAGAAGTACGGATCGCAGCGCGCGGCGATGACGTCGGTGGTGATCACCTATCGCACGCGCATGGCCGTGCGCGAGATGGGCAAGGTGCTCGGCCTGGCACCCGACGCGATCGACCGCCTCGCGCGCACGATCTCGCGACTCGAGCACCGCGAGGATCTCGACGAGCTCGAGGGCCTGCTCGCGCAGGCCGGCGTCGACCCGAGGGCTCCGCGCATCGCCGCGCTGCTCGAACTGGTCGATCGCGTGCGCGGGCTGCCGCGGCATCTCGGTCAGCACACGGGCGGCGTGGTGATCTCCGCGGGTCGGCTCGACGAGGTCGTGCCGATCGAGCCCGCCGCGATGCCCGGGCGGCGCGTCGTGCAGTGGGACAAGGAGGACTGCGCGGATCTCGGGATCGTCAAGATCGACCTGCTCGGCCTCGGGATGCTCGCCGCGATCGAGGACACGCTCGCGCTCGTGCGCGACTGCGAGGGCGTCTCGCTCGACCTCGCCCAGCTGCCCCCCGACGACCCCACCACCTACGAGATGATCCGTCGCGCCGACACCGTCGGCACCTTCCAGATCGAGAGCCGCGCGCAGATGGCGACACTGCCGCGCATGAAGCCCGAGCGCTTCTACGATCTCGTCGTCGAGGTCGCGATCATCCGCCCGGGCCCGATCGTCGGGCAGATGGTCAACCCGTATCTCAACCGTCGCGCGGGCCGCGAGCCCGTCCGCTACCCGCATCCGTCGCTCGAGCCGATCCTCGCGCGCACGCTCGGCGTGCCGCTGTTCCAGGAGCAGCTGCTGCGGATCGCGATGGTGGCCGCGGGCTTCAGCGGTGGCGAGGCCGAGGAGCTGCGCCGCGCGATGGGCTTCAAGCGCTCCGTCGAACGCATGGATCGGCTCGAGGCGCGGCTGCGCCGCGGCATGAGCGAGCGCGGCATCCTCGGCGCGCAGCAGGAAGAGATCGTGCGCGGCATCCACTCGTTTGCGCTCTACGGCTTCCCGGAGTCGCACGCCGCGTCGTTCGCGCTGATCGCCTATGCGTCGGCATTCCTCAAGGCCCATCACCCGTCCGCGTTCCTCGCGGGCCTGCTCAACGCCTACCCGATGGGCTTCTACAATCCCGCGAGCCTGGTCCAGGACGCCCAGCGGCACGGCGTCGAGGTGCGGCCGATCGACGTCGCGCACTCGAGCTGGCGCTGCACGCTCGAGGCGCGCCGACACGAATCGGAGTCACCTCCGGTGCGGCTCGGGCTGCGCTTCGCGGCCGGCCTGCGGCGCGAGACGGCCAGCGCGATCGAGGCCGCGCGCCACAGCGCGCCGTTCGCCGGCATCGCCGACCTCACGCGGCGCGTAGCGCTGCGGCGCGACGAGCTCGACCCCCTCGCCGAGCTCGGCGCGCTCGCGAGCATCGACCGCGCGGCGCGCGGCCGGCGCGCGGCGCTCTGGCAGGTGGCCGCGATCGAGCGCGACTGCGAGTCGCTGTTCGCGGGCCTGCCGCCCGCCGAGGCGGGCTCGCCGCTGCGCGAGATGTCCGCACTCGAGGAGACGCTCGCCGACTACCGCTACAGCGGCCTCACCACGGGCCCGCAGATCCTCAGCCACCTGCGACCGGTGCTGCGCGAGCGGGGCATCTTGTGCGCGGCCGACCTCAAGCGCGCGCCCGACGGCTGCCGGGTCAAGACCGCGGGTCAGGTGATCGTCCGCCAGCGCCCGCAGAGCGCCAAGGGCTTCTGCTTCCTCACGCTCGAGGACGAGACCGGCACCTCGAACGCGATCCTCACGCCCCAGGCGTTCCGGCGCTTTCGCGCTCCGCTGCACGAGTCGTCGATCGTCGAGCTCGAGGGACCCGTCCAGAACCAGGACGGCGTCGTTCACGTGCGCGTCCAGCAGCTCGCGGGCCTCGCGCGGCGCGGCTCGCTGCCCGAAGCGCACGACTATCGCTAGCTGCCCGGGCCGTTCCGCGCTCTCCCGAGAGGTCCGCTGCTCGCCCGGGCAGTTCCGCGTTCTTCTGACGGGTCCGCCGCCAGCCGGGGCCCAGTTGACCATGCTGGTCCTACCGCTAGTCGTGCGGCTCGGGAAGCTTGCGCTGCTGCTCGAGGGCTGACACCGTGAAGAGTCGATCGGGGATCGGCGGATTCACGCGCAAGCCCGTGACCAAGAGCTGCGTCGAGCTGCCGCGCGCGCGATCGTCGACGATCAGCTGCGTGGGCAGCACGTGCCCGCCGCGCTCGACCATGTCCGCGCGCGGCGCCTCGATCACGCGCACCGCGCTCGGCTCGCCGCCTGCGAAGTAGCGGATCTCGAGGATCGCGGAGTCCGCCTGCGCGACGTCGAACTCGACGCGCGAATAGGGCGCCTCGCCGCGCGGCGCGGCGCCGATCCGGTAGATCGCCTCGCCTCCATGCTGCGCGGTCTCGAGCGCGAGCTGATCGAATTCCTCGACGCGCCTGCGCTCGAAGTCGCCATAGCTGAGGTCGCTGCCGAAGAACGCGTCGCCCCGCTGCGCGGCGGCGATGCGGCGCGCGCGGCCGAGCGAGGGCAGGAACACGAACGCGTCGTGGTTGCGGTCGCGCTGCTCGATGGTGAGGATCGCGACCCCGCGCAGGTGCTCGGGCGCCACCAGGCGCGCGATCGAATGCAGCCGCCCATCGATGCGCTTCGCGACGTACTGCAGCGCGCTGCGACCCCGCTCGCCGCCGGCGTCGCGCATCACGAGCTCGATGCGCGTGATCGCGTCGAGCTCGTAGCGGTTCGCGAACGCGGCCGCGAGCACGCTCGCCGCGCTCGTGACGCGCGCCTCGTCCCGCGTGTCGAGTGCGCGCTCCGCGCGGGGCGCGCGCGGAGCATCCGGGTTCGCAGCCGGCGACTGCGCGCGAGCGGCACCAGCGAGCGCGGGCGCACACGCGAGCACAGCGCAACACGCGAACCCGCCGCGCGGCACGAGGGCCATCGCGCGACGGACGAAAGCGCCCAGGCGCGCGCGCAACGCAAGGATCATCGCGCGACGGCTGCGCACACTCGCCCGCAGTCGCGCAGCGCGGCCGCGCGCGCCACCACTCGGATCGAGCTCAGCCAGCGCGCGCGACTCCGACCGGGCACGCGAGCCCGGTTCCGCCCAGGCCGCAGTAGCCCGCGGGATTCTTCGCGAGGTACTGCTGGTGGTACTCCTCGGCGAAATAGAACGCGGGCGCGCGGCGGATCTCGCTGGTGATCTTGCCGTAGCCAGCGTTCGCGAGCACGCGGCCATACGCGTCGCGAGACGCCTCCGCGGCGCGCTGCTGCTCGTCGGTGTAGGGGTAGATGCCCGAGCGGTACTGCGTGCCCACGTCGTTTCCCTGTCGCATTCCCTGGGTCGGGTCGTGATTCTCCCAGAAGATCTTCAGCAGCGCCTCGTAGCGGATCCTCTCGGGGTCGTAGAAGACCCGCACCACCTCGGCGTGCCCCGTCCTGCCCGAGCAGACGTCGCGGTAGCTCGGGTTTGCGGTCGAGCCGCCCGCGTAGCCGACCGCCGTGGTGTAGACCGGCGCTTCCCAGAACTTCTTCTCGGCGCCCCAGAAACAGCCCATGCCGAACATCGCGGCCTCGAGCTGCTCGAGGAGCTCCACCGGCGGCTGCAGCGGCGTGCCGAGCACGAAGTGCGTGAGCGCGCTCTCCGGTTGCTGATCTCGCTGTCGTCGCTCCATGTTAGACTCGCCTCCGCGCGCGAGGATAGCGCCGCGTCGGCGTCGGCGTTGCCATCGGCGCCCGCATCGGTGCCAGTGTCGCGGTCGGCGCTGCCACCCGCATCAGCATCGGCGCCGCCATCGGCAGCAGCGCCGAGGAGGATCTGCGTTGGCCGGCCCGGAGCATTTTGCGCAGCTGCTCGCGCGCGTGTGTCGAGAGCGCGGCTGGGAGCTCCAGCCCGCGGGCGTGCAGGTGAGCTGGCCGAGTGGCAGGAGCCAGCTGATCGAGATCGAGTTCTTCGAGTTCAAGCGCGAGGAGCTCGTGCGGCTGTTCACCACGATCGGAGAGGTCGAGGGATTGAGCGCAGTGAGGCTCACCGTCGCGCTGCGCGTGAACGCGGAGCTCGCGCACGGCTGCCTCGCGGTTCGCGACGACCACCTCGTGATGACGGAGACCCTGATGCTGCGCGACGCGGACTTCGGCGAGATCGAGGCTTCGATCGCCTACCTCGCGGAGACCGCCGACCACTACGAGCAGGCGATCTTCGGCACGGACCTCTATTAGCCCGGGTCGTTCCGCTTTCGATCGAGTGATCCGCCGCTCGCCGGGATCCAGTTGACCGGGCTGGATCGACCGGGGCCGTTCCGCTTTCGCGAATCCGCTCAGTGGGTGGCGCTGCCGTCGCCCTTCTTTTCGCCACCGAGCGCGGCCAGCATCTTCCACGCGCTCACGAGCAGACCGCACGCGAACATCGCGCACAGGAAACCGAGCGCCCAGGCCGCGAACACCCATCCCGACGCGTGCGCGCGTACGGTCAGGTGGACGAAGATCGCGAGGATCGCCGCGTACATCGCGCTCGTCGCGAGCCACTCGACGACGACCCGCCGCGGGCTCGGCGGCGCGAAGGACGCGATCAGCCATCCGATGACGACGATCAGGCCCGCGACGATCCAGGTGATCCGATACGCGTCGAGCTCCACCGCCTACACCTTGCGCCGTCGCGCTTTCGAGCCGGGCTTCCCGCTCGCGCCGCGCTCGCGCAGCTCGCTGCGGATCCGCTCGGCGAGCTGATCGGGCGTGAAGCCGTAGGCGCGCGCGAGATCCGCATAGGGCGCCGACGCGCCGAAGCGATCAATTCCGTAGATCCAGCCGTTGCTGCCCACCACGCGCCGCAGGCTCTCCGCGCGCGATGCCTCGATCGCGACGACCGGCGTGCCGTCGTCGGGGATCACGCTGCGCCGATAGCTCGCATCCTGCTCGACGAACAGCTCCAGACACGGAAGAGAGACGACGCGCACCTGCGTGCCGTCCGCGCGCAGCGCGCGCGCGGCGTCCACCGCGAGCGCGACTTCGGAGCCCGTCGCGACGAGCACCACGTCGGCGTCGCCCGTGGGCTGCTCGACCACGTAGCCGCCGCGCCAGACCCGCTCGCGCTCGAAGTCCGGCGCGCGGGCGATCGCCTTCACGGTCTGGCGGCTGAGCGCGAGCAGCGCGGGGCCGTCGCGATGCGCGGCGATCCACGCCCAGGCCATCGCGGTCTCGATTCCGTCCGCAGGGCGGAACACGCGCAGCCCCGGGATCGCGCGCAGCGCGTCGAGCTGCTCGATCGGCTGGTGGGTCGGCCCGTCCTCGCCGAGAAAGATCGAATCGTGGGTGAAGACGAAGATCGTCGGCGCGCGCATCAGCGCGGCGAGCCGCAGCGCGGGTCGCATGTAGTCGCTGAAGATCAGGAACGTGCCGCAATACGGTCGAAAGGTGCCGTCGAGCGCGATGCCGTTGCTGATCGCGGCCATCGCGTGCTCGCGCACGCCGAAGTGGAGGTTCGCGCCCGCGAATCGATCCTCCCCCGCGGCAGCGCCCGGCCCCACCACGCCGCGACCCTCGAGGATCGGCGGCGCCGCGGAGTTCGCGAGGTCCGCCGATCCTCCGACGAAATGGGCCGCGCAGCGCGCGAGGCGCTCGAGCGCCACGGCCGCGTGTTTGCGCGTCGGTGCGTCGACGCGCTCGAGGCCCTCGCAGAGCGTCGCGCCGAGGTCGGCCGGCAGCCGCTGCGCGCGCGCCGCATCCCACGCGTGCGCGAGCTGCGGATGCGCGTCGCGCCATGCGCGCAGCTCGACGTCCGCGGCCGCGCGCTGCGCGCGCTTCGCGTCGCCGCGCTGCTTCATGTAGTCGCGGACGTCCTGCGGAATCAAGAAGGTCGGCTCGAACGGCCAGCCGAGCGCCTGCTTGGTGAGCCGCACCTCCTCGGCGCCGAGCTTCTCGCCGTGCGCCTTGGCTTTGCCCGCGGCGTTCGGGCTGCCGTAGCCGATGGTCGTGCGCGCGATGATCAGCGACGGGCGCTCGACCTCCTCGCGCGCGCGCTCGAGCGCGCCGCGGATCGCCCGCCAGTCCTGGCCGTCGACGGACTGCACGTGCCAGCGGCTCGCTTCGAAGCGCTTTGCGACGTCCTCGCTGAAGCTCACCGACGTCGGCCCGTCGATCGTGATGCGGTTGTCGTCGTAGAGGTAGATCAGGTTGCCGAGCCCGAGGTGCCCGGCGAGCGAGCCCGCTTCTGCGGAGATTCCCTCCATCAGGTCGCCGTCGCTCACGATGCCGTACACGATGTGGTGTCCGGGCCCGCGGCCATCGCGGCCGAAGCGCGCGCGCGCGAGCCGGCCCGCGAGCGCCATCCCGACGCCGTGCGCGAAGCCCTGGCCGAGCGGCCCCGTCGTGACCTCCACACCCGGCGTCTCGCCATACTCGGGATGGCCCGGCGTCTTCGAGCCGAGCGAGCGGAAGCTGCGGAGGTCGTCGAGCCCGAGCGAGAACCCGTAGAGGTGGAGCAGGCCGTAGAGCAGCATCGACGCGTGGCCGTTCGAGAGGATGAAGCGGTCGCGCAGCGGCCAGTGCGAATCCGAGGGATCGAAGCGCAGGTGCGCATCCCAGAGCTCGAGCGCCGCGCGCGCGAGGCCCATCGGCGCACCCGGATGGCCGCAACCCGCCTTCTCGACCGCGTCGACGGCGAGGAAGCGGATCGTATTTTCGATGCGCTCGCGCAGCGCGGAATCGAGCTCGGGCGGCATTGGCACTCCGACGGGTGGGCGGCTCGGCGAGCCGAGCC
>DASPGF010000325.1:0-2981 GCA_035620755.1 Myxococcota bacterium | reverse complement strand
CAGCTGCTCGACCGCGTGCTCGCGGCCGCGGATCGGCGTTCGCTCGCGGTGTACGCCGTCGGCGGACCGGTGCGCGACCTGCTGATGGGATGCGCGATTCGCGACGTCGACCTGCTCGTCGAGGCGGGCAGTGCGCTCGAGCTCGCGCAGGCCGCCGCGCCGGAAGCCGCGCGCATCGCGCCCCATGACCGCTTCGGCAGCGTCGCGATCGCGTGGCGAGCGGCGTCGATCGACATCGCGACCGCGCGCCGCGAGAGCTACGCGCACCCGGCCGCGCTGCCGAGCGTCGAGCCCGGCTCGCTGGCGGAGGATCTGGCGCGGCGGGATTTCAGCGTCAACGCGCTCGCGCTGCCGCTCTCGCGACGCGCGCGACGGGATCACGCGGGCATCGTCGACCTCGCGGATGGAGTGGCGGATCTCGCGGAGGGCCGGCTGCGCGTGCTGCATCCGCGCAGCTTCCACGACGATCCGACGCGGAGCTGGCGCGCCGCGCGACTCGGGCCACGCCTGGGCCTCGCGCTGACGCGCGGCTCGCGCTCGGCGCTGCGCGACGCGCTCCGCGATGGCGTGTTCGGCCACGTCAGCGGCGAACGGCTGCGGCGCGAGCTCGTCAAGACCTTCGACGACGCGAGCCTCGGCCTCGATCCGTCGCGCGCGTTCCGCCTGCTATCCGATTGGCACGTGCTCGGCGCGCTCGAGCCCGGGCTCGCGCTCGCGCGCGGCGCGGTCGTGCCGCTGCGCCGCCTCGGCCGTGCAATCGCATCGCCGCCCTGGCGCTCGGGCCGCTGGCGCAGCTGGGTGTCGGGGCTCGCGATCTGGCTCGCGCCGGTCGCCCCGGCGTTGCGCGCGCGCTCGCTCAAGCGCTTCGCGGTGCGCGGAGCGGATGCGCAGCTCGTGAGCGGATTCCCCAAGTCGGTCGACGCGCGGATGCGGGCGCTGTCGCGCGCACGCGGGCGAGGCGCGGTCGACGCGCTGCTGATGCCGCTCGGCGACGAGGAGCTCTACGCGGCCTACGCGATCGCGCCGCCCAAGGTGCGGCGCTGCATCGCGCGCTTTGCGGCCGAGGACCGTGCGCGCCGCAGTCCGCTCGGCGGCGCCGATCTGCTCGCGCTCGGCCTCGAGGGGCCGCAGCTCGGGCGCGTGCTCGCTCGCATTCGCGTCGCCTATCTCGACGGTGCGCTGCGAACGCGAGACGAGGCGCTCGCGCTCGCGCGCGAGCTCGTGCGAGCGGGAAGCCGGGGCAAGGCCGCGCCCGCCGCGCGGCGCGCCCGGGCGTGACGCTTGCCGGTCGGGATGCCATCGCGCATACTTCCGCGCAACCCTCCTCCCCCAACCGAGATGCCTCGCTCGAGGTCGCGATGACCGCGTTCGGCTCCGATTCCGATGCCGCTGAGCACGCCGTCGAGTCCGTCGATTCCGTCGAGTCGTATGGATCGTATTCCGTGCGGCTTCCGGTGTTCGAGGGCCCGCTCGATCTGCTGCTGCACCTGATTCGCATCAACGAGGTCGAGATCACCGACATTCCGATCGCACGCATCGGCGAGCAGTATCTCGAGTACCTCGCGCTGATGCGCGAGCTCGATCTCGAAGTGGTCGGCGAGTACCTCGTGCTCGCGTCGACACTCGCCTGGATCAAGTCGCGCATGCTGCTGCCCGCCGAGCGCATCGGTGAGGATGGAGAGGAGATCGACCCGCGCGCGGAGCTCGTGGCGCGCCTGCTCGAATACCAGCGGTTCAAGCAGGCGGCGGCCGAGCTCGGCGCGCGCAAGCGGCTGGGGCGCGACGTGTTCGCGGCGAACGGCTTCGAGGCGCCGCCGCCCGCGGAATCCGAGCGCGAGATCGAGGTCGGGCTGTTCGACCTGATCGAGGCCTACCGGCGGGTCGTCGCCGCCAAGCGCGACCTCGAAGCGCGACCGCACGAGATCGAATCCGAGGAGGTCACGGTTCGCGAGCGCATGCTCGCGGTGATGCGCGCGCTCGAATCGGCGGCGAGCCTCGAGTTCGAAGCCCTGATCTGCGAAGCGCCCGGCCGCGCGTACAGCCGCGCGCTCGTCGTCGCAACCTTCCTCGCGGTGCTCGAGCTCACGCGGCTCGCCGCGCTGCGAATCTACCAGGGCCTCAACGAGATGGGGATGCCCGAAGGGCCGATCCACCTGCGCCGCGCGGTCGAGCCCGGGGATACGACGTGGATGGATCGGATCGCCGATCTGATGTGACGAGGAAGCCATGGCCGACGACGAATCGCGCAGCATCGCCGAAGCACTGATCCTGGCGTCGCCCGAGCCGATTCCCGCCGCGAAGCTCGCGAAGCTGATACCGCGCTGCACGCCCGCGCAGGCGCGCGAGCTCGTCGGCGAGCTGAACGCGCAGTACGCCGCGCAGCAGCGCGCGTTCGAGATCTGCGAGGTCGCCGGCGGCTACCAGATGCGCACGCACAGCGCGTTTGCGGCCTATCTGCAGCAGCTCGGGAGCACGCGCCCGCTGCGCCTCTCCAACGCGGCGCTCGAGACGCTCGCGATCGTCGCGTACCGCCAGCCCGTGACGCGCGCGGAGGTCGAGCACGTGCGCGGCGTCGATGCGGGCCCCGTGCTGCGCGGCCTGCTCGAGCGCAAGCTGATCAAGATGGCGGGCCATCGGGACGTGCCGGGCCGTCCGATGCTGTACGCGACGACCAAGCGCTTCCTCGAGGTCTTCGGGCTCGCCGAGCTGCGCGATCTTCCGACGCTGCGCGAGCTCGAATCGCTCGAGCCCGCCGCCATCGACGAGAGCGCGGGCGCCGAGATCGGCGACGCCGAGCAGCGCGCCGGGGAGATCGATCCGGACGACGAGATCGCTCGCGCGGATGAGCTCTCGCTCGACGACGTCGAGATCCTCGGCAGGCCGCACTAGGCGCGAGCGCCGCGAGGTCGGCGGTGCCCCGGCCGCGCTCCCGATCCAGGCCGCCGCTCGAGCCCCGACGGGGATCCCAGCTCGCGGGGGGC
>DASPGF010000324.1:0-6493 GCA_035620755.1 Myxococcota bacterium | reverse complement strand
GTCGCGGCGAGCCTGCCCTACGGGCTACTCGTGACGGCCGCGCTGATCGCGAAGCACGTCGACAAGATGCCGATCGATGCGGCGCGCGGCGTCCGCACCCTGCCGATTCGCATCGGAGCCGACCGCGCGTTGTTCCTGAATCAGCAGCTGATGGCGCTCTTCTTCGCGCTCGTGATCGGCCTCGTGCTCGTCGGTCGCATCGGCGTCTGGGCGCTGCTCGTCGTCGGCGCGGCGCCGCAGCTCTGGCGCGCACTGCGAAACCACGCGCAGCCGCGCCCCGTTTCGCCCCCGGCGGACTCCGCCTACTGGCCGCTGTGGTACGCGCCGCCCGCATTCTCGCTCGCGCGCTGCGCGGGCGCGCTCCTCGTCGTCGGCCTGCTGCTCGACGCGATCTTCCCGATGCGGCTCGATTAGCTGCCCGCGCAGCTCCGCTTTCAATGGAGGGATCCGCCGCTGGCGGGGACCCAGTTGGCCGGGTCACACCGCATTGCATCGCTATCCATTGCAGAAGCCCTTCGGAGGCGGGGCCCAATTGGCCGCGCTGACGAGGAGAGCAGCGCGCTACAGCAGGAGCAGCGCCTTGCGGATCGCTTCGACGACGCCGCCCTCGGCGTTGCTGCGCACGACGTGGTCGGCCGCTTGCTTGACCTCGGCGGCGGCGTTTCCCATCGCGATCCCGAGCCCCGCGTTTCGGATCATCTCGATGTCGTTCGTATCGTCGCCCACCGCGATGATCTGCTCGGCGGCGACGCCGGCATCGGCGGCGATCGCCGACAGCGCCGCCCACTTGCCCGAGTGCGGCGACAGGAACTCGAGGATCATCCCGCGGTAATTCTTGTTGATCAGCGAGTGGGTGCGGACGCGGCTCCCGAACTGCTCGCTCGCTTCCTCGCGCAGCAGGCCGAGCGTCTCCTCGTCGCCCATCGTACTCACCATGATCACGTCCGAGCGCGGCTCGGCGTGCAGATCATCGATGGTGCGGAAGAACGCCGTGTTGTCGTTCAGATACTCGCGCTGGAATTCGTGCGTCAGCGAGCAGCGCTCCGTGACGAGATCGACGTTCTCGTGATAGGTGTCGACGTAGACGAGCGGTGAGCCGCGACGCCGCACGAAGGAGATCAGCGGCGCGTACTCGTCGAGCGGCAGATAGCTGTGCCGCAGCGTCTCGCCGCTCTCGATCTGCTTGATCAGCGTTCCGTTGTTGACGACGATCGCGCCGTCGAGCCCGAGCTCGCGCGCCCACGGCAGCGCGGTGCGAAAGCGCCGGCCGGTGCAAAGGATCACGCGCAGCCCGTGCTGCCGCGCACTCGCCACGGCATCGCGGACGGCCTCGGGCAGGCTCCCATGCGGATCGAGGATGGTCCCATCGATGTCGAGCGCGAGGATTCGGTAGCTCACGGGAACCGCAGTGTGGCGCTCGGCGGCGCGCGTGAAAAGCCGGATCTGGGCGCGCTCCCTTGCGCTGCGCCGTTTGCGCGAGGGATTGCGGGTCGCTTCGCGTGCCGACACGGGCTACACGTGCCATACCCGCCGGGGTAGTAAGTGATAGCATGCTCCCGCGATCGGGGAGGTGTCGGGTGTCCAAGCGCAGCAACATCGCGCGCAGCCGGATGGCGCTGGCCCTGCTGATCGCCGTCGTGCTGCCTGCGGAATCCGCGCGTGCGAGCGGCCTCGCCGCCGCCGACGGTCACCCCCTCTACGAGCTCCCCGCGCCGGGCAGCTACGAGCTTCCGGTGATCCACCGGCTCGCGCGCCACGAGCTGCTGAGCGCCTCGGGCGAGACGGTGTCGCTGCTCGACCTTCCGACGGGAAGCTGCGCGGTGGTCTCGTTCGTATATGCGAGCTGTCCCGACGCGGGCGGGTGTCCGCTCGTGCTCTCATCGCTGCGCCGCCTCGACCGCGCCCTCGCCGCACGCGCTGCGCTCGCGAGCCGCGTGCAGATCGTGACGGTCTCGTTCGACCCCGCGCGCGACAGTCCGGCGCGCATGGCGATGCTGCGCGATCATCTCGAGCCGATCGGCGCCTGGCAGTTCCTGACCGTCGCATCCGAGCAGGCGATCCGCCCGGTGCTCGACGATTTCGGGCAGGACGCGCTGCGCCTCGTGGCCGCGGAAGACGACCGGCCGCTCGGCGTGTTTCGACACGTCGCCAAGGTGTTCCTCGTCGACTCCGAGCGCGCGATTCGAAACGTCTACAGCGTCGGATTCCTCGATCACGAGATTCTGCTGCTCGACATCGAGACGCTGCTCATGGAGCCGCGGCGCGCGTCGCGACCCGAAGTGGGCGCGCGGTGATCGGGCGCGCCGCACACGGCGGCGCGCTGCTGCTCGCGGTCGCGCTCGCCGCCGTGCCGCGTCCGAGCGCCTCCGCGCCCGCGGTCGAGCTGCTCACGATCGGCCCGGGCCGAGCGATCGACGAGCGCTTCGGCCACAGCCTGCTGCGCGTCGTCGACGCCGACACCCAACGCGACGAGATCTACGACTTCGGCGTCGCCGAGCTGCGACGGCCCGATTTCATCGCCGCAGCGCTGTTGGGGCGCGCGACGCTCCGACTGCGCCGCTCCGCGAGCCAGCCGCGCCTCGAGGAGTATGTGCAGCGCGGTCGCCAGATCGAAGCGCAGCGCCTGAATCTCTCCGCCGAGCAGGTCGCCGAGCTGATCGCGCGGCTCGAGCTGGGGCTCCGTCCCGGCAACGCCGAATACGTACTCGACCCGATCGCCGAGAATTGCTCGACGCGCATTCGCGATCTGCTCGACGACGTCACGCGCGGCGCGCTGAAGCGCGCCGCCTACGAGCTGCCGGCCTCGCACAGCTACCGCGAGGAGATCCTCGCGGCGCTCGCGGGCGAGCGGCTCGCGTCGCTCGGCTTCGACCTCGCGATGGGTCCGCACGGCGAAGATCGCGTCGGCGCGTGGCAGCTGAGCTTCGCTCCCGCGCGTTTGAGCGAGGTCGTCGCGGCGAGCGAGAATTCCGCGCTCGGCGAAGGCGCGCGCCTCGTCGCATCCAGTGCTGCGCTGCACGGCGCGAGCGCCGAGGCAGCGATCGCGGGCGGTGCGATCGGCGCCCGCCAGATCGCGGTCGCAAGCGGCGCGGCGCTCGGGCTGTTCTTCGGCCTGATCGGCTTCGCGGCCTGGCTGAGCCAGAAGTTCAACCGCTGGCTGTCGCGGCTGGCCGGCCTCGTGCTGCTGCCGACCGCGGCGCTGTTCGGGTTGCTGGGTACCGCGTTGCTGCCGGTGGCGCTGTTCTCGAACAGCGCGATCGCGGTGAGCAACCAGAACGCGTGGATCTTCTTCCCGCTCGATCTGCTGCTCGTCGTGCCCGCGCTGCGCTGGCTGTGGACGGGGCGCGCATCGTTCTCCGCGGAGACGCGCGTCTACCTCGACATCCGCTTCCTCATGCTTCTGGTCGGCTGGACGGGCGTTGCCTGGCCGCAGGACAACGGCGCGTTCGCGCTCGCTGCGGCGCTCGCGCTCGCAGGCCTGCGCACGATGCCGCTGCGGGCGCGCTAGAAGAGGGGTCGCTGGCCGCCGTCGACCCTCGTGGTGTACGGTCCGCGTCCCATGCGGATCGGACTCGTCGGATTCCCCGGCAGCGGCAAGAGCACGGTGTTCGGCGCGCTCACGGGCCTCGCGGTCGAGACCGGCTACGCGGCGAGCCGCGACAAGGTCAACGTCGGCGTGGTCAAGGTGCCCGATCCGCGCGTCGACGCGCTCGCGGCGCTGTTCAAGCCGAAGAAGGTCACCTACGCGGAGATCGCGTTCACCGACCTCGGCGGCGGCAGCGGCAAGGGGCTCGACCGCAAGCTGCTCAACGCGATGCGCGAGGTCGACGCGCTGTGCCAGGTGGTGCGCGCGTTCGCGGATGCGAGCGGCGAAGCGCCGCAGCCGCTGCTCGAGATCGCGGATCTCGAGACCGAGACGATCCTCGCGGATCTCGAGCTCGTCGAGCGCCGCGTGGCGCGCCTCGCCAAGGACCGCAGCAACCCGCGCGAGCTCGAGCTGCTGCAGCGCATCCAGGCGCACCTCGAAGCCGGACGCGCGCTGCGCGGCTTCTCGCTCAGCGACGAGGAGCGCAGGCTGATTGCGGGCTACGCGCTGCTCACGCAGAAGCCGTTGCTGCTCGTGATCAATGTCGACGAGGCGAGCATCGGATCCGCGATCGCGCCGGAGATCGCAGCGAGCGCGAAGCAGCGCGGGCTCGGCGCGGTGGTGCTCTCGGCGCGCGTGGAGATGGACATCGCCGGCATGCCCGAGGTCGAGCAGCGCGAGTTCGCGAGCTCGCTCGGGCTCGACGAGCCCGCGCGCAATCGCTTCATCCGCGCTGCGTTCGAGCTGATCGATCTCGTCTCGATGCTGACCGCAGGGCCCGACGAGTGCCGCGCGTGGCCGATCGCGCGAGGCTCCCGCGCAGCGCGCGCGGCGGGTAAGATCCACTCGGACATCGAGCGCGGCTTCATCCGCGCCGAGGTGATCGACTGGAAGGATCTGGTCGAGCTCGGCAGCGAGGCGAAGTGCCGCGAGGCCGGTCGCGCGCGCATCGAGGGCAAGGACTACGTCGTGCAAGATGGCGACGTCGTGCACTTCCGATTCAACGTCTAGCCAGGCGGGAGAGGGGCGGGCAATGGCAGATCCCAGGTCGCCGCTGACCGAGGCGCTCGGTGAATTGCGCGAGGCGCTCGAGGCGCCGGGTGATCTCGACGAATCGGCTCGCGCCGAGCTGCGCAGCGCCGCGCAGGAGATCCTCGAGGCGCTCGACCCGGCGCACGAGCGCGAGCTGTCGGGATCGCTTCGCGATCGACTGACCGCCTCGCTCGAGAAATTCGAGACGAGCCACCCGCGGCTCACCGAGATCATCGGACGCGTCGCCGACGCGCTGAGCGACATGGGAATCTAGCCCGGGCAGCTCCGCTTCCTACTGAGCGGTCCGCGGCTGGCCGGGGTCCAGTTGGCCGGGTCACACAGCATTGCGTCGTTGTCGATTGCGCGAGCTTTGCGGGGCCGGGGCCGCTTCAGCTCCAGGCGAAGACGGGCTGCTCGAAGTGGACGACTCGCGTGTCGCGACCTTCGATCGCGACCTCGTGGAGCTGGTAGAGGATCGCGGCGGTGGGCGCGTGAACGTCCGTGCCGACGAGCGGAATCGAGATCACGGGGCGCGGGCTCTCGGGAATCGAGCGCAGGCGCGGCACTTCGGGCCGGGCGAGCTCCGCGAGGCGCACGCGGTAGACCTCTGCGACCTCGCGCGGATTCGGCGCGAGCTCGAACGCGCCGCCCGCCCAAACCACGACCGGCGTGATCACGTATCCGGAGCGGGTCGGATAGTCGTCGAGGCTGCCGAGCACCGCGGAGCTCGGCAGCGCGAGTCCGACCTCCTCCGAGAGCTCGCGCAGCGCGGTCTGCTCGGCGGTTTCTCCGGGGTCCATGCGCCCGCCCGGCAGCGCGTATTGCCCTGCGTGCCGATTCATGCGGTCTGGGCGCAGCGTGAGCACGAAGCACGGCGCGCCGGCCTCGTCGGCGATCAGCGTCACGGCGACCGCCGCGGGGCGCAGCCCGTCGCGCGCGACCGCGAGCCGCGTGAAGCTGCGCAGGTTCGACTCGATGCGCGCGCGCAGCGCCTCGTCGAGGTCGGTTCGATTGCCGATCATGGCGAGAACATACCGCGTCGGCGCGTCGCGTTGGCGCGCGCGCGCCGCACCCGCCACACTCGCGCGCATGCTCGCCCCGCTGCGCCGGCGCAGGCTCGCGCTCCCCGGATCCGCGCTCGAGATCGCGCTGCTCGATTGGGGCGGCGATGGGCCGCTCGCGCTGCTGCACCACGCCAACGGCTTCTGCGCGGCCGTGTGGGGCCCCGTCGCGGAGCGGCTGCGCGGCCGCTTCCACGTCGTGGCGATGGATGCGCGAGGCCACGGCGACTCCTCGAAGCCGGCGGCCCCCGACGCGTATTGCTGGGAGCGATTCGCGCGCGATGCGATCGAAGTCGCGGAGCGCCTCGCCGGCGAGCGCGGCGACGGCCGCGTTGCGCTCGCGATCGGGCACTCGCTCGGCGGCAGCGCGCTCGCGCTCGCGGCGGCCGAGCGCCCGGATCTGTTCGAGCGACTCGCGCTCGTCGATCCGGTGTTGATCGCGGGGCGGGAGAGTGCGAGTGCCGCGGAGCGCGGCGTCGGGCGAGGGCTCCCGGATCCGCGGCGGCTCGAGGGCATCGATGGAACAGAGCTCGCGGAGAACGCGCGCAAGCGCCGCGAGATCTGGCCGAGCCGCGCCGCGGCGCGCGCCAAGTGGCTCGACAAGTCGATGTTCGCCGAATGGGATTCGCGCGCGCTCGAGCTCTACCTCGCCGAGGGCCTCGCCGATCGCGCCGACGGACAAGTCGAGCTCAAGTGCACGGCTGCGGTCGAGGCTGCGGTGTTCGAGGCGACGGGCTCGTTCGATCTCTGGTCGTGCGAGGGTCGGCTGAGAGCGCCGACGCTGATCGAGCGCGCGGCGCGCGGTGTGTTCTCT
>DASPGF010000323.1:0-7436 GCA_035620755.1 Myxococcota bacterium | reverse complement strand
GCATCGGCCTGCTCAGCGAGCTCTCACCCTTGATCGCGGTCTGCGAGCGGAGCTGATCCGTGACGGTGCGGGCCGAGGCGAAGATCGAAGTTGCCGTCCACCACCCTCCCGATCTGGCGCACGAAAACTTCGCGCCGCGCTGGATCGAGGCGCTGGAATCGCTCGGGGCGAGCGTCCGAAGCTGCGATTTCCGCGCCGCGGACGTCCTCGCCCGCGTGAGCGGGGTCGATGGCGCGATGTGGCACTTCCATCATTCGCCACGCGAGCGCCAATCGGCGGGCCTGATCCTGACCGCGCTCGAGACGGGCCTCGGCGTTCGCGTGTTTCCGAACCACGCCACGCGCTGGCATTTCGACGAGAAGATCGCCCAGCACTACCTGTTCGAATCGATCGGCGCTCCCGCGGTGAAGACGTGGATCTTCTGGTCCCACGAGGCGGCCGCGCGCTTCGTCGAGAGCTGCAGCTACCCGATCGTCTTCAAGCTCTCGACCGGCGCGGGCGGATCGAACGTCGTGAGGATCGACTCGCGCCGCGACGCGCGCGCGCTCGTCCTGCGCATGTTCGCGCGCGGCGTGCAGCCGAATACAGTCGGCGACACGACTTCGCGACCGCGCTCGCTGACGCGGCTCGGGCTTCGCGGCTGGCTGCGGCGCGGCCTCGACGCAGCGCGCTATTTCCTCGACGGCGAGCTGCCGCCGGTCGGAAATCATCACATCCAGAAACACTATCTCTATCTCCAGGAGTATCTGCCCGACAACCCCTGCGACATCCGGATCACGGTGATCGGCAATCGCGCGTTCGGCTTCCGGCGGCGGAATCGACCCGGCGATTTTCGCGCATCCGGCAGCGGCATCATCGACTGGGATCCGCAGCCGATTCCCGCCGAGGCGGTGCGACTCGCGCACGCGATCTCCCGCGACCGCGGATTCCAGAGCATGGCCTACGACTTCCTGCTCGACCGCGCGCGCGAGCTGCGGCTGAGCGAGATCAGCTACGGCTTCGCGAGCCACGCGGTCGAGCGATGCCCCGGCTACTGGGATCGGGATCTGGCCTGGCATCCCGGGCACATCTGGCCCGAGCGCGCGCAGGTGGAGGACTTCGTCCAGCAGGTCCGCGAGGGGCGCGAGCGGTGAGGGTCGCGTTCGTGAGCCCGGAGTTCGTCACGGAAGGCAATTACGACGGCGGCCTCGCCAACTATCTGCATCGAGCGGGCGTGTCGCTGCTGCGCCTCGGCCACGAGCCGCACGTCTTCGTCTCCAGCGATCGCGACGAGTCGTTCGAGCTCGACGGAATCTGCGTTCACCGCGTCGACGTCGGGCCGCGCTGGCTGCACCAGCTGGCTGCCCGCATGCTGCGCCGCTATCGCGCGCTCTTCTCGATTCTCTGGCAGAGCCATCGGCTGAATCGCCGGCTGCGGCAGCTGCACGCCCGGCATCCGCTGCACGTCGCGCAGTACTCGAGCTACCGCGCCACCGCGCTGTTTCGCCCGCGCGAGATCCCGGCGGTGGTGCGCCTCTCGAGCCTCGAGCCGCAGCTCGATCGCGGCTACGAGCGCGACGGGCCGCCAGCGCTCGCGCGACTCACGGCGCTGCTCGAGCGGCGCTCGATCGCGAGGGGCGAGCGATTGATCGCTCCGAGCCGGATCCTCGCGCGCGACGCCGAGGTGCTCACCGGCCGGTCCGTGCGCGTGGTCGAGAGCCCGTTCGTGCGCGCTCCGAGCGAGCCCGACGACGCGCTCTACCGCGAGCACCTCGCGGCGCGCCGCTACGCGCTCTTCTTCGGTACGGTCGGCGTGCTGAAGGGAGTGAAGTGCATCGCGGAGATCCTCGAGCCGCTGCTCGAGCGTCACAAGGATCTGCATTTCGTATTCGTCGGGAAGGATGTGCGGTATCGCGGCCGGCCGATGCTCGAGTACGTTCGCGACCGGGCGGGCGCTCACGCGCGGCGCGTGCTGCACTTCGACCGCATGCCGCGCGCGTCGCTCGATCCGATCATCGAGCACGCCGAGGTCGTGGTTCTGCCGTCGAGGGTCGACAATCTTCCCAACGCGTGCATCGAGGCGATGGCGTTGGGAAGGATCGTGGTCGGAACGCGCGGAGCGAGCTTCGATCAGCTGATCGAGGAGGGCGTGAGCGGATTCCTGTGCGAGATCGATGACCGCAACAGCCTGCTCGCGGCGATCGAACGCGCGCTCGCGAGCGATCGCGCGCAGGAGATCGGTGAACGCGCTCGCGCGCGCATCGCGGAGCTGCGGCCCGAGGTCGCCGGCGCGCGCCTGGTCGAGGTGTACGAAGAGCTGATCGGCGCGCGCGCGCGCGGGCGGCGCGAAACGGTGCCTGCCGCGGGCTCGACGCGACTGGAGAGCTGATCAGCGCGCTTCGGTCTGCATCCAGGACACGGCGCGGTAGAACATCTCCATGTAGGCATCCGTCCAGATCGGCTCGGGAAACGCGGTTCCGGTCTCCCAAGCGAAGCTCCTCACGCGCATCTCGTTCTGCGCCCAGTTCACGGAATAGGGAGCATTGCCGTCGTACTCCTCCATCACGATGTGCTGCGTCGCCGGCAGCTGCGCGCCCGCGCTGCGATTGCGGCGATTGACCGCCGCGATCGCGTCGTCGACCCAGCGGGTCACCCACTCGCGATCGACGCTGCGGCTGATATAGCTCGCGTTCCGCGAGTGCCAGGAATTCATCAGGTGCACGTCGATGAAGCCGGCGACGCGGTAGCGCGCGAACAGATCCCGAACGAGCTGGGTCTCCGGCTCCGAGAACGGCGCCTCGCCCTTGTAGTCGAAGACCGCCGCGTCCGGCTTCAGGATGTGATTCGGGTACGCGTTCTCGGGGTCGAAGACCTCGTTCCCGTGCTCGTCGAGATGGAACGGCATCATGAAGTAGTTGGCGAACCCGTAGTCGCTGCCGTTCCAGTATCGGCGGACGGACCAGGGGAGCGACGGATAGGCGTCCCAGTTCCAGTCGAAGTTGCGATTCAAGTTCACGCCGTGGTAGTAGCGATAGTTCGTCATGTCGTGCCAATCGGCGCGCTCGATGCCCGCGACCGGCGCGCCGTGGTTGTTGTGGTGCACGCCGTCGGGCGAGGCGAAGTATCCCCAGACGTTGACCATCGGGATCGCGATTACGCAGAGCTGATCGAGCAGCCGCGAATTGAAGTCGCGCTGGTCGTCCTCGGGGTCGAGCAGCTTGCGCAGGAAGGCGAGCGTCAGGTGGGCGCCCTGCCATTCGTGCCTCGCATGCAGCACGGAGACGATCAAGATGGCGGGCTTTCGCGTGTCGCCGAGCGTGACCCAGTAGAGTGGGTAGCCTCCGCTGTAGGTCGTCCGGTCGCTGTGCGTCGTGACGCGGCTCGGATCGGCGTCGCGCAGCGCGCTCAGCTCGGCGACGTACTCGTCGAAGCCGGTGTACTTCTCGATCGCGAACCCCATCCGGACGTCGCGCGGAGGCGGCAGCGGCGGCTCGCCTCGAGGGGAGATCGGGGGCACGGATCGCAGCGCCGCGATGGCGATCAGGGCCGCGAATGCGACAATCCAGTGACGGGCTCTCATGCGCGGTCGCGCTGGCAACGAGCCGACTCTAACCTGACCTCGAGGGCTCGGCAACCGCGCGCTCCACTGCGCGGTCGCGGCGCCGGAACGCGGATCGAGCGAGGTCGAAACGCTCCGCGCTCGCGGCGGCGTTTTCGGAGCGCGGCTGCCTCAAGACGGGGCGCGCGCGCGCCGATTCCATGCTGAGCGGAGCTTCCGCGTCGAGCTCCAATCCAACTCGCTGGGCGCCTCGAGCGCTGAATTCGGGAATGACCAAAGTCGACCTGCGCGCGATCCGGCGTCTCCACGTCCTCACCGACACGGTGCTGGTCTCGATCGGCTGGCTCGGCGCCTACGGATTGCGTTTCGCGCTGAACGACCTGCTCGGCTCGAGCATCAATCCGTTCGACGTCTACCTGCATGCGTTGCCGCTCGTCGTGGGCCCGTGGATGCTCACGTGCTGGATGTTCGGCATCTACCGCAGCGCGCGCATGACGACCCCGATCGAGGAACTCCAGACGCTGGTGCGCGGCGTCGCGCTCGGCCTGCTCGTGGTGGCCTCGATCGGCTTCTTCTTCCGCGAGCTCTACTTCGGCCGCTTCGTGGTGCTCGCCTGCGCGGCGCTCAACCTGGGGCTCCAGGGCGCAAGCCGCGTCGCGTTCCACCGCATCGAGGAGCGCATGCGGCGATCCGGCGCACACGACCTGCCCGCGCTGATCGTCGGAACCGGCGTCTCGGCGATCCGGCTGCTGCAGAAGCTGCAGGATCACCCCGAGATCGGCTACCAGGTCGTGGGCTTCGTCGACGACTCCGACGACCCCGAGCCGAAGGACGTCGCGAATCGGCCCGTGCTGGGGCACATCGACGACCTGCGCGGGATCGCGATCGCGCACGGCGTGAAGGAGGTGTTCGTCGCGATGCCCTCGCTGAGCCACACGCGCATGCTGTCGATGGTGCTCGACTGCGAGGATCTCGGCATCGCGTTTCGCGTGGTCACCAACCTGTTCGAGGTGCTCACCGCGGGCGCGCCGGTCGAGCTGGTCGACGATCTGCCGTTGGTGCGGCTCGGGCGCCAGAGCGCCCATCCGCTCTACGAGCCCGTCAAGCGCGTGATCGATCTGCTCGGCGCGGCGATCGGGCTCGTCGCCTTCGCGCCCGTCATGCTCTGGTGTGC
Source organism: Myxococcota bacterium (assembly GCA_035620755.1). Taxonomy (GTDB): domain Bacteria; phylum Myxococcota_A; class UBA9160; order UBA9160; family SMWR01; genus JACZVU01. The sequence goes on along the minus strand of DASPGF010000323.1, from coordinate 2,724 downwards.
GCGCCGGATCGTGCGCGAGAGCCCGGGCCCGGCGATCTTCAAGCAGACTCGCGTCGGGCGCAACGGCGAGAGCTTCGAGTTCTACAAATTCCGCACGATGTACCAGGACGTGGATGCCTACGCGGTCGCGCCGCGCGCAGGAGGCGATCCACGCGTCACGCCGTTCGGAAGCTGGCTGCGCGCCACGAGCCTCGACGAGCTGCCGCAGCTGTGGAACGTGCTCAAGGGCGAGATGTCGCTCGTCGGGCCGCGGCCCGAGATGCCGTTCATCGTCGCGGAGTACGACGATTGGCAGCGCCGGCGACTGTCGGTGAAACCGGGCGTCACCGGTCTGTGGCAGATCCTCGGGCGAAAGGATCTGCCGATGCACGACAATCTGCAGTACGACTTCTATTACATCCGCAATCGCTCGCTCGCGCACGACCTCTCGATCATGCTTCGCACCGTCCGGGCGGTCCTGTCCAGGCGGGGCGCGTTCTGATGGGCGCGACGGGCTGCGACGTCTCGATCTGCATCGCGAGCTACCGCCGGCCGCGAGGCCTCGCGCGGCTGCTCGAGAGCCTCGCGCGCACCAAGCGGCCGCCCGGCCTGCGGCTCGAGACGATCGTGGTCGACAACGATGCCGACGCGAGCGCCGAGCCGGTCGTGCGCGCGCACGCCGAGGCCCTCGACCCGCTGCGCTACTTCGTCGAGCCGCGGCGCAACATCGCGCACGCGCGCAATCGCGCGCTCGACGAGGCGCTCGGCGAGTGGCTGATGTTCGTCGACGACGACGAGGCGGCCGACGAGGCCTGGATCAGCGCCTACCTCGAGCTGCTCGAGCGCGAGGCCTGCGATGGCGCGTTCGGCCCCGTGCTGTCGCAGTTCGAGGCCGCGCCGCGCGGCTGGCTCGCGGCCGGCGAGTTCTTCGCGAGGCGGCGCTACCCGACGGGTAGCGAGATCGATCGCTCGGATCTGCGCACCTCGAATGCCGTGATACGCACGCGCAGCATCGCGGGGCTGCGCTTCGATCCCGCGTTCGGCCGCACGGGCGGAAGTGACACGGATCTGTTCTGCCGCATGCGGCGCGCCGGTGCGCGCTTCCTGTGGTGCGACGAGGCGCGCGTGACCGAGTTCGTGCCGCCCGAGCGCTGCCGCTTCGCATTTCTCGCGCAGCGCGCGTTTCGCGGCGGCTGCGTGTTCACGCGCCTCGCGCGCTCGGGCACGCGGGCTGACTCCGCAGTGCGCGCGCTGCGCGCGGTCGCCGCGGCGGGAGGCCTCGCCGCGCTGCTGCCTTTCGCGGCGCTCGCGGGCCGGCGGCCGCTCGCGCGAGCCGCACTGCGGATCTGCACGCAGGCCGGACACCTCTGGACATTGCTCGGGCGATCCTACGAGGAGTACGGAGACGGCTTCGCTACGGATCGATGAAGCCCGTCAAATGGCGCGGCCCTTCGAGCCGCATCAGCGCGGGGGCCGCGACGGCGCGCATCCAGCGCCTCAGCTGCGCGATCGACAGCGCGGCTTCCTGGCGCGGATAGAGCGCGTCGATGTACTCGAAGTGGATGTCGCGGAACCCCGCCTCGTGAACCGCGAGCCGCAGCGAGCGCTCCGTGAAGAACTGGACGTGCTGCGCGGTGTCGTAGGCGTGGGTCCGCCGGCTTCGCGTGCGCAGCTCGCCGCAGGGCGTCGTGAGGAAGACCCGGCCGCCGGGCGCGAGCAGCCGTCGGAGTCGCTCGAGCAGCGAAACGGGGCAGGCGACGTGCTCGATCACCTCGATCAGCAGGATCGCGTCGAACTCGCGCTCCGCCGCGAGCGCGCTCGCATCCCGGTGGACCTCGAATCCGCGCGCTGCGAGCTGCGCGGCGCGCGCTTCGCCTTCCTCGATGCAGCAAAGGCTCGCGCGCGGGAATCGCGCGCGCAGGCTGCGCGCGATGTGGCCGTTTCCCGCGCCGACGTCGAGCACTCGCGAGGTCGCGTGGACGAAGCGGCGGCTCTCCCAGAAGCGGATCAGCCTCTGGTTGCGCTCCTCGAACGATTCCGCTGCGGCATCCGGCTCGGCGTCGTGCATGGTGCCGTGCGCCGCCGATACATCCGTCGCGAAGAGGTGTCGGCAGTGCGGGTTGCTGCAGCCGCAGACCTCGACGTAGCGGCTGCGAAAGGCGCGCGCGCTGGCCGAGCCGCAGATCGGGCAGCGCATCCGCGGCTGTGCGCCGCCGTGCGCATCGGGATCGGAAGTGCGCGCAGCGCGTTCATTCACGGCTCGCGCTCCTTCCCGATGCGCGGACTGCATGCTCACGCTGCGCACTCACCGCCGAAGCGCGGCTTTCGCCGCGCGAGCAGCTCTCGACGGCCGCGCGAATGCCCGCGGCCATCGGCTCGGGGCCGAAGCGATCGACCGTGCGCCGGCCCTCGATCCCCAGGCGCTCGAGGTCGGGATGCTCGAGCGCCTCGCGCAGCGACGCGGCAAGCTCGCACGGAAGTGTCGGATCGACGATCCAGCCGTTCTCGCCGGGCCGCATCAAGTCATCCGCGCAGCCCGCGAGGCTCGAGCAGAGCACCGGGCGCGCGCACGCGAATGCCTCGTTGACGACGAGCCCCCACGGCTCGCCGAGGCTCGCGAACACGAGCAGCCGCGACGCCGCGTAGTGGGCCGCGAGCTCGTCGGGCTGGACGGCGGGCGTGCGCACGATCTCGCCGCGCGCGCAGCGCGCGCGCGCGCGCTCGAGCGTCGGCGCGAGCGGGCCG
>DASPGF010000322.1:0-2732 GCA_035620755.1 Myxococcota bacterium | reverse complement strand
GAATTCGCGCGCGACTCGAGCGCTCGGCTTCCCGCGCACGCGGCTGCGGCCTTCGCGCGGCTCACCGAGGCCTACCTCGGCGAGCGATTCGGCGGTCGATCGCCCAGCGATGCCGCGAGCGATCTGCGCGAGCTCGGGCGCGCGCTGCGCGCCCGGACAGTTCCGCGTTCTACTGACGAGTCCGACTCCGGCCGGGCCCCAGTGGGCCGGGCTGGTTCAACCGGAGGCCGTTCCGCTTTCGACTGACGAGTCCGACTCCGGCCGGGGCCCAGCTCACGGTTCAACGCGCGCCGTAGAGCTTGTGGGTCTGCGGAATCACGCGCACCTTCGCGAGCCGCGCCGAGAGCCGCGCACTCAGCGATAGCAGGCGCTCGGCGCTCGGCGCTTCGCGCACCGCACCGAACGGTGTGACGGGCTGGAGCACGAGCGTCGCGTCGGGCGCAAAGGCCTCGAGCCGCGCCACCGCTTCGTCGATCTCCTCGTCTCGCGATGCGCGCGTGATCACGATCTTGACCACGAGCTCGGGCGCGCGGCGCGCGACCGCGAGGAACTTCTCGTGCTCGGCGTGGAACGGCTCGGCCGCGCCTCGTTTCGGATCCGAGGCGCGGCGCACGTCGCTGCTGAGCTTCCAGTCCATCGAGACCACGTCGATCGCGTCGACCGCCTGCTCGAGCGCATCGCTCGCGAGCCCGTGCGTCTCGAGCAGGATGCGCGGGCCGCGCGCGCGCAGCGCGCGAGCCAGCGCCGCGACGGCCTCGGGCTGGAGCAGCGGCTCGCCCCCGGTGAGGCTCGCGAACTCGTGCGCGGGAAGCTCGAGCGCTTCGGCGGCGGCGAGCGCATCGTCGATCGACACGGGATTCGCCCGACTCTCGAACGCGCCGCTGCCGCGACCGCGCACGATCCGACACTGCGCGGCCGGCAGCCAGGTAGGCGGCGAGTCGCACCAGCGGCAGCGCAGATCGCAGCCGCCGAAGCGCACGAACAGCGTCGTCGTTCCGACGTGCGGCCCCTCGCCCTGGATCGACGAGAAGATCTCCACGAGGTTCGCCGTGAGCACGGCGCCCGCGCTCCGCCCGCTAGCCTTCGAGGATCGATCGGCCCATCGCGATCTCCCCGATCACGTCGTTCAAGCGCTCGGGATGGGTCGCGAAATCGCGGATGCGAATCCGCGCGACGTGATCCTCGGAGGTCGTCGCCTCGATCCAATCGTGCTTCGAGGCGAGATGCGAGACCATCGCGGCGAGGTCGAGGTTGCGCCGCGCGGGAATCTCGTCTGCAGCGAGCACGAAGATCGAGTCTCCCTCGTAACCCGCGATCGACAGCTGCGAGCCGTAGCGCTCTCGCGCGATGCGCGCGGCCAGGTGCATGTCGAGATCGGGCGGCGTCGGAACCACGACCATCTGGTAGCCGCCGAAGTGCACCAGCCGGAAGTCGCGCCCCGCCACGAATTCGACCTCGGGCGGCGGCGGCGGAGTCGCCGCATCCGCGGCCTCGCGCGCGAGATCGCTCGGCCGACCGACGATCAGCGGCTCGATGTCGGCCCTGCGCTCGCCAGGCTTCGCGGCCGCTGCGCCGAGCCTCTCCCACCAGATGCGACCCCAGCGCTCGTAGTCGTGCTGGCTGAAGCGCCCGGTGGCGAGCTCGACGATCTTGTCCGAGAAGCGGCTGCGCCGGTTTCGCTGCGTGAGCACCGCGGGTATCGAGCTCTCGGCGCCCGGCCGCACCACGACGTTCGCTTCGCCGATTGCGCCGCGCAGGCTCTCGAGGTCCTCAGGCGGCCAGTCGTGATGATCGAACCACGCGAGCCGATCCGAGTAGAGCGACGCCGCCTGGATCGTGTCGCGCGCAGGCGACGCCGTGAAGCCGATCACGCAGATCGGTGTCTGCTCGTGCAGGTCGGTCGCCACGCTGCGGAAGAACGTCATCAGCTCGCTCTGGGGATAGACCCAGATCCCCTCGATGAGCCGCAGGTCGCGCGCGAGCAGCAGCGCCGCGATCAGCGAGCGCCGATCCGCGTGCACCACGAACGCCGCGCGTCGGCGGGCGCGCCGCAGGATGCTCTCACTCGCGCCGCCCCCCGCATCGCCCGTGGGCTCGGCGGACGCAGCCGGGGTCTCGGCGTCGGCGATTCCGAGCGCGTCCGCGTCCTCCTCGTACGCGAGCGGCGCCTCGAGGCTCGGCTCGTCGACGTCGGAGACCGTCGGCAGCAGGTCGGCAATGTCCTCGTCGGCATCGTCCTCATCGAGCCGCGCGCCGCGAAGCGAACGCCCGGCATCGCGCGGAGCGCCGCCGGGTTTCGCGTGAGGGCGCGGCGGCCGCGAAGCTTCGTCACCGTCGAAGGCATCGCGCGCTGGAGCGTCGGAGCGCGCGCCGGAGCCCTCGCGACCCGGCGCGGTGTCGGATCCGCCCGAGCGGCTGCGCCGACCCCTGCGCCGGCCGCGCCGCGAGCGCGGACCACCCGCCTCCGCTTCCGGCGCATCATCGAGATCGAAGATCGAGAGCTCCTCGTAGCGTTGCGCGCCCGCCTCCGGCTCGGCGCGATCCTCGGTCGCGCCACCGCGCGCGAACGGGCCCCGTGCATCGGCGGCCTCGCGCGCCTCTCGGCCCGCCCCTCCGCGCTGGCCGCGTCGCCGACGCCGACCTTCGCGCCGCGCACCGCGTGGCATCTCGTCCGAAAACGGCGCCTCCGCGGCGCGCTCCGCCGGCTCGTCGATCGCCGCTCGCTGCAGATC
>DASPGF010000321.1:0-3610 GCA_035620755.1 Myxococcota bacterium | reverse complement strand
GGGTTCGAGCTCGGCGCGGCTGCGCAGCCCGCGGTGCGCGTCTCGTGGCGCGACGCCGCTCGCTACTGCAACTGGCTGAGCAAGCAGGAGGGCCTGCCGCCCGCGTACGCGGAGCGCGGCGACGAGCTCGAGCTGATCGAGCCGATCGGAACGGGCTATCGCCTTCCGACGGAGGCCGAGTGGGAGTGGGCGGCGCGCTTCGCCGCGGGCGCATCGGATCGACGCTTTGCGTGGGGCGACGAGTCGGATCCGCCGCCGGGCTCGGGGAATTACGCGGATGCGTCGGCGGCGGGAATCGTCTCGAGCGCGCTGCTCTCCTACAGCGACGGCTTCCCGGTGACGGCGCCCGTCGGTGTCAACGGCGCCAATCCGATCGGGCTGTTCGACGTCGGCGGCAACGCCGCCGAGTGGGTCCACGATCGCTACAAGATCTACGCGGAGTCGCGCGATGCGCCCCCCGCGCAGGATCCGATCGGGCCGGCGACGGGCGGGCTGCGCGTGATCCGCGGATCGAGCTGGAAGCACGCCGACATGACGTCGCTGCGCCTCGCATTTCGCGACTACGGCGACCAGGAGCGCGAAGACGTGGGCTTCCGCATTGCACGCTATGCGCAGTAGGCGCGATCGGCGCACGAACGGCATTCTCGTGAGTGCGTGGCTGGCTGCGTCACTATTCTGCGTCGAACCGGGACGCTCGCGCGCAGAGAGCGAGCCCGCCGCTCCGGATGCCGCGGCGAGCGAGCAGCGGGCCGACGCCGCGCGGCATCGGCCAGCGAGCTCCTCCGACGAGGTTCGCCCCGCGCCGGCCGCCGCCGGCGCGAAGCCTTCCGCACCCGCGACGACCGCAACCCCTTCCGAGTCGGCCGCGCCGGCTGCGCGCGCCGCGCGCGCCGACAAGCCGACGAAGCCGTTCATTCCAACGGACCGGATCGACGCCGAATCGGTGGTCCCCTTCCCCGCAGACATCTAGAGGCCGCGCATGCGCTTGCGATTTCCGCTGCAACGCGAGATTCCATTCGAGTTCGTCTACGAGCTCTTCTCCCTGCTCGCCGCGATCATCGTCGTGCACGCCGTCTACGTCACGCTGGTGCGCCCGCGAGCAGCCGCGGATCTCGAGCAAGAGGCAATCCTCCGCGAGCAGGACGAGAGCTACGTGCCCGAGCGCTCCGTCTACGTGGTGATCCGCGACCTCGAGCAGGAGGCCTGCTTCGTGCTCACGCTCTGGGCGTTCGCGATCCTCGGCTACAAGGGAAGGAATGCGATCCGCGAGCGCCGGCTGCTGTACGAGAACCTGGTTCCGATCGACGAAGGGACCAAGATCCTCGCGAGCGACGCGCGAAGCTTCGAGCGGCAGATCAAGGCGCTCCCGCCGGCGCTCGCGCGCTGCTTCCTGCCGCGCTGCCTGCTCTCCGCGCTGCACCGTTTCGAGTCGAGCCACAGCATCTCCGATGCCGCCGCGACCGTCGAATCGCTGTGCAAGGCCGAGGGCGAGCGGCTCGACTCCGAGCTCTCGATGATCCGCTACATCGTCTGGGCGATCCCGTCGATCGGCTTCATCGGCACGGTGCGCGGCATCGGCCAGGCGCTCGCGCTCGCCTACCAGGCGATCGACGGCAACATCACGGGAGTCACGCAGAGCCTCGGCATCGCGTTCAACTCGACGTTCGTCGCGCTGCTGCTGAGCCTCGTGCTGATGCTGCTCGTCCACCAGCTCCAGCTGCTCCAGGAGAGGCTCGTGCTCGAGACGCAGGACTACTGCAGCGAGCGTCTGATCCGCCACATGGAAGCCGGCGCGGCGCGGCCCGCATGACGCGGCGCGCGCTCGCGATCGCGGTGCAGAGCGATGCCGCGTAGGGAAGCAAACGTCTTCGCGCTCTCGTTCCTCGACTGCATCTGCTGCGGGTTCGGCGCGGTGATCCTCGTGTTCATGATCATCAGCGCGAAGATCCAGGAGCAGTCCAACGAGAAGCTCGAGCAGCTCGCATCCGATCGCACGCGGCTGGAGGCGATCGCGGGCGCGGGCGAGCAGCTGCTCGCGCGGCTGCGGCTCGAGATCGAGCAGCTCTCGGCGCGCTCGGCTTCGGCGTCGCAGGTCGCAGCGCATCTCGGCGAGCAGATCCGCGCCGCCGAGCGCGAGCTCGCGGGAGAGCAGGAGCGCTCTCGCCTCGACCAGGCCGAGCTCGAGGCGCGCAAGCGTCAGCTCGCCGCGCTCGAGAGCGCGCGCAAGCCGACCCCGACCCACACCGAGCAGAAGGGCAGCCAGGCGCGCAGCCTCTCCGCGGAGGGCGATCGGCAGTACCTCACGGGCCTGCGCATGGGCGGGCGACACATCCTCGTGCTCGTCGACTCGTCGGCGAGCATGCTCGATGCGACACTCGTCAACGTGATCCGGATGCGCAACCTTCCCGAGGCGGAGCAGCTCCGCTCGAAGAAGTGGAGCCAGGTGGTGGGCACCGTCGACTGGCTCACGGCCAATTTCCCCGCCGACAGCCGCTTCCAGATCTTCCGCTTCGACACGCAGGCGAGCCCCGTGCTCGACGAGAAGGGCGCCGGCTGGCTCGACGTGGGCGACGGTCGCGATCTCGATGCCGCGGTCGCGCGGCTGCGCGAGACGGTGCCGAAGAACGGCACGAGCCTGCACGCGGCATTCTCCGTGGTGGCGAGCCTGAATCCGCGGCCCGACAACGTCTACCTGCTCGCCGACGGCCTGCCGACACACGGCGCGTCGCCGCCGCGCACGGCCAACGTGTCGGGCAGCGACCGCTTGATGAACTTCACGCGCGCGGTCCGGACCCTGCCGCGCGGCGTGCCGATCAACGTGATCCTGTTCGAGATGGAGGGCGATCCCTTTGCACCCGACGCATTCTGGAAGCTCGCTCGCAGCACGCGCGGCTCGTTCATGAGCCCGTCGCGGGATTGGCCGTGAGAGCGCGCGCCCGCCGCGAGGTCGGGGCCGCCGGGCTCTCGTTCCTCGACTGCATCTGCTGCGGCTTCGGCGCGGTGATCCTGCTGCTCGTGATCGTGCAGGTGCACGATCCGGTCTACACCGCCGAGCAGCGCCTCGAGCTCAGCTCCGTGAACGCGCAGCTCGACGCGCAGATCGCGGCCGTCGAGCAGGAGCGCGCGGTCCTCGAAGCCGAGCTCGCATCGCTGCGCGGCGAGTCGAGCCGCGTCGAGTCCACGACCGACGCGCTCGCGGCAAAGCTCGCGAGGCTGCAGGGCAGCGTGGAAGGCGCGCGCGGCGAAGCGGCCGTGATTGCCGAGCTCAAGGCCGCCGCGAAGCGCGCCGAGCAGACGCTGACCACCGAGGCCGAGCGCGCGCGCCAGCACGCGCGCGCGGCGAAGCAAGCGGCGGTGGGTGGCATCCCGGCCGACAGCGAGTACATCATCTTCGTGATCGACACGTCGGGGAGCATGCAGAACTACAGCTGGCCGCAGGTGGTGCAGAAGGTCGACGAGACGCTCGCCGTCTATCCGAAGGTCAAGGGCATCCAGGTCCTCAACGACGAGGGGATCTACATGTTCGAGCAGTACGCGGGCCGCTGGATTCCCGATTCTCCGAGCCGGCGCCGCATCATCCTCCAGCAGCTGATGGCATGGCGCGCCTTCA
>DASPGF010000320.1:0-2963 GCA_035620755.1 Myxococcota bacterium | reverse complement strand
GTCGCGATCCTCAACGACCCCGACGTGCCGATCGTGTCGGTGGTCGCGCCCTCGATCGCCGAAGAGGCCGCGCCGGCGGCGGCCGCCGCGGAAGGCGAGGCCGCCGAGGCGGAGAAGGCCGAGGGCGCCGCCGAGCCGGCTGCGGAGAAGAAGGGCGCCGACTAGCGACGGCCGCGCGCGATGAAGCTCGTGGTCGGGCTCGGCAATCCCGGAGCGCGCTACGCGCGCACGCGTCACAACGTCGGTGCGCGCATCGTCGAGCGGTTCGCACGCGAGAGCGGCATCGAGCTGTCGCAGTGCCGTTTCGCGAGCCGCTTCGGCGCAGGCAGGCTCGCGTGCGACAGCGCGATGGCGGGCGAGCCGCGAGCGCTCGAGATCGGCGTGCTCGTTCCGCAGACCTACATGAATCGCTCGGGCGAAGCGGTCGCGGAGGCGCTGCGCGCGCTCGAGATCGAGGACGCGCGCGCGGATCTGCTCGTCGCCGTCGACGATCTCGATCTGCCGTTCGGCAAGCTGCGGATCCGGCCGCGAGGCGGCCTCGCGGGCCACCGCGGGCTCGAGGACCTCGCGGAGCGCATCGGCACGAGCGATTTCGCGAGGCTGCGCTTCGGCATCGGCCGCCCCGAGGCCGACTCCTCGACGGTCGACTGGGTGCTCGAGCCGTTCTCCGCCGACGAGGAGACCGCGCTTCCCGAGCGCATCGCGCTCGCCGCGCAGGCGATCTCGGCAATCCTGCTCGAGGGCGTGACGGCGGCGATGAACCGCTACAATCGCGATCCCGGCGCGGCCGGCCCATGAGCGCTGCGCGGGTACGGCGCGGCCGCGAATCCCAGAAAAAGATCAACGGACGGACCGAGCGTGAGCGAACCGAAGAGACGCGGCTTCATCAACATCCTGCAGGAGTTCTCGATCCCGCTGTTGTCGGGCGTCGCGGTCGCGATGCTCTGGGCCAACCTCGACCACGACTCCTACGAGCGCGTCGTCGAGTGGGTGCCGCTCGCGGGCCTCGAGGTCTTCGGGCACGCGGTCACGCTGCACTGGCTCGTGAACGATGTGTTCATGGTGTTCTTCTTCGGCATCGCCGCCAAGGAGATCACCGAGTCGTGCCTGCCGGGCGGAAACCTCAACCCGATCAAGAAGTCCGTCAACCCGCTGCTCGCGACACTCGGCGGCGTCATGGGCCCCGTGTGCGTGTTCTTCATCGGCATGTCGCTGCTCTACGGACCGACCGACGACCTCGCAACGCTGCGGCGCGGCTGGGGCATCCCGACCGCGACGGACATCGCGCTCGCATGGCTCGTGGCGCGAGCCGTGTTCGGCAAGGGCCACCCGGCGATCGACTTCCTGCTGCTGCTCGCGGTGGTGGACGACGGCATCGGGCTCGCGATCATCGCGATCTTCTACGGCGACCCGCACCTTCCCGCGCGCCCGGAGTTCCTGCCGCTCATCGCGCTCGGCATGGCGATCGCGTACGCGATGCGCCGGGCTCGCGTCAAATCCTGGATCCCCTACATCGCGATCGGCGGCCCGATCGCGTGGCTCGGGCTCTCGCTCGCGCACCTGCACCCCGCGCTCGCGCTCGTGTTCATCGTGCCGTTCCTGCCCGCGCCGCGCCGGGACGTCGGCCTGTTCATCGACGAGGACGAGGTCGACGTCATGGGCCCCGAGCTCGCGCGCGATCTGCACATCACGCACTCGCCGCTGCATCAGTTCGAGCACCAGATGAAGCGCTTCGTCGACTTCGGCCTGTTCTTCTTCGCGTTCACCAACGCGGGCGTGGTGCTCGCGTCGATCGGCACCATGACTTGGCTGATCCTCGGCTCGCTCGTGATCGGCAAGACCGTCGGCATCACGCTGTTCGGCCTGCTCGCGTCGCTGCTGGGCTTCCCGCTGCCCGACCGCATGGGGGTTCGCGAGCTGATCATGGCGGGCTTCGTGGCGTCGCTCGGCCTCACGGTCGCGCTGTTCGTCGCGGGCGCCGCGTTCACGCATCCCGAGCTGCTCGGCGAGGCGAAGATGGGATCGCTGTTCTCGGGCTTCGTGGGGATCGCGGCCGTGCTGATCGGCCGGGCGCTCGGGATGTCGCGCCCGCGCAAGCCCGCGCCACAGTGAGAGAGCTGGAGGGGCGGGCTGTGGGGATCGGCCGCACGGGCAAGCCGTGGGCGGGGCATCCCGCGCTTCGGAATTGTCCTCGAATTAGCCGACAATTCCTGGCCGATATCGAGTAGATCTAGTGGGACAATCCGGATTTGACGGCCGATTGACGGAGCAATAGACTCCTGCTTCATGCAAACCGGCCTCATGCAAATCGGCTCACTGGGACTCGAATTGGAGCGCGGAGCGGGCCGCGAGCGCTCCGTCCATCGCCAGATCTCCGACCACATCCGCCGCGAGGTCGCGCGCGGGCGACTCGAGGCGGGCGACCGGCTGCCCGCGATTCGCGATCTCGCGCGCACGCTCGGCGTCAACCGCGACACGGTCGCGCTCGCCTACGAGGATCTCGTCAGCTCGGGCATCGCCGAGGCGACGGTCGGGCGCGGGACGTTCGTCTCGGTCGCGCGCGCACGCGGAGCCCTCGGCGCGGACGAGCTCCAGCCCACGCTCTCGCCGCTCACCGAGCGTCTGCTCGACTTCGAGCGCGCGCGCCCGCGCTTTGGCAGCGCGAGCCAGGGCGTGCCGATGCACTCGCTCGTCTGCGATGAAAGCCTCTATCCCGCCGAGGAATTTCGGCGCGCGCTGAACCGCGTGCTCCGCGATGCGGGGCCGGAGCTCTTGCTCTACGGCGGCCCGCAGGGGCACCTCGGCCTGCGCGAGGTGCTCGCCGAGCGCTTCCAGCGCGCGGGCATCGCGATCGACGCGAACGGCATCGTGCTCTGCCACGGCGCGAGCCAGGGCATCTCGCTCGGCCTGCGACTGTTCGCGCAGGCGGGCGACAGCGTCGCGATCGAGCAGCCGAGCTACAA
>DASPGF010000319.1:0-4503 GCA_035620755.1 Myxococcota bacterium | reverse complement strand
CACGACGCCCCGAACGCCCCGCAGCACGAAGCACGGCTTGCCGGATCCCTGTTGATTGCCGTAGTTGTATTCGAAGACGACATCGCGCATCCACGCGGTCTGGAACTGCGGGTTCGCCTCGCTGATGCGCGTCGCGAAGAGCGAAGAGCCCGCTCGGATCGCCCAGTTGCGCCGCACAAAGATGCGCTCTTCGATCTGCTCGCCCTCCTGGAACAAGTAGACCGCCGGCTGGCCGAAGCTGCCCTGGTTGTTCGCGCCCCCGCAGTCGGAGAATTCGTTGTCGTCGATCTCGATGTCGTGCGAGCTGCGCACGTAGGCACACGCATGGTGGGTATTCTGTACACGGCTTTCGATCAACCCTCCTCCGTGCACCCCGTAGAGCCCGAATCCCATGTAGATGTCGTGATCGAACGGCTCGAGATCTTCGTCGTAGCTCGCGGGCATCCCGCCATCGATCACGCAGTTGCGTACCCAAATCTCCAGCTGGGAATGGCTCACGTGGTCGGAGTTGGTCACGACCCAGAGCGGCCCCCACGCGCTCGGCGCGCGCTTCGCGGTGTGCCCGATACCGCGAATCGTCGAACCCTGGCAGTCGAGGGTCGTGTGCGACGCGAGCTCGACGAAGCCGAGCTCGTTGTAGTATGGCGCCGCGTCGAGGTGAGGCTCGAACACCGCGTCGGGGACGAGCGTCACGACGTGCGGGCCCGGGCCCTGCAAATCGTCGAGACACGCCTGGATGTCCTCGGTCTCGTACAGGCCGTCGGCGTCGGTGTCGCCGCAGCTGAGCTCCGTGCCCCGTGCGGGATCCGCGAGCAGCGCACCAACGACTGCCAGCCACGCAATTCCCGTGCGAGCCCGCGTTGCAGCCCGCGCGCCGTCGGACGCGCGCGGCCGCCGAAGGTACCATCGCAATCGCAGCGCGCGTGCATGTCGCACTGGTGTGCTCCGTCGCGAACCTACGGAGGTGACACCCGCTGCTCACCACGCGGACCGCTCGCTTCCATCCTGAACCGGCGATCGGATCGAAGTCAACACCATACTGCGGAGCGTCGATTCACCAGCGTGCAGCTCGCGCGCAGGACGCTGCGCATCGCGCCTCGGCTGTTTGGATCGGGGAAGTCGGCGAGTCGATTGCAGCGATTCAGGAGAAATCGACGCGGGCTGCACGCTCGCCGGGATGAATGCGGGCAAATCGCCCGCCTCGGGTGCTCCGCTACTTGGGCCTGCGGCCGCTGATCACGAAACCCGACGCGAAGTAGCTCCAGCCGAAGCGGCGGCACAGGTTCTCGAACGCAGTGATCGCGACGAACGCCGGAAACAGGAACGCGAAGTAGTCGTTCGCGCGGTAGTAGCTCGTCGCGTGCACGTCCTCGAAGCCGGCGTCTTCGAACAGCCTCATCATCGCGACCACCGTGCAACGGTGGAAGTACGCCGGATAACCGCTCACGCGCGCATCCTCGTCGCGCCGCAGCAGACCGATCAGCCGCTTCTGCCAACCCGACCCCACGAGCCGCAGCGCGAGCGCGTAGGGGTGCCCCTTGCCGGGAACGTAATGATGCGTCTCGCCGCCGGGGCGCAGCGCACCGAAGATGCTCGCGATGCTCGCGTCGTTGTCCGCCACGTGTTCGAGCAGTGTGATCGACAGAACGAGGTCGTACGCGCCGTCGATCGGCTGCTCGACGGACTGGACGACGAAGCGATCGTACACCTCATGGCAGCGCGGCTTGTCCTCGATGTCCATTCCCACATAGTGGAAGCCCGCGGCCTTGGCGAGGAATGGGCGATCGATGCCGCCGATCTCGAGCACCTCTCGCGCCGACTGTGCGAGCTTCGCGGCAACCCGTCTGCGCAGCTCGCTCTGATAAGACGGAAAGCCGAAGAAGCGCGGAAAGCGACGCTCGCACGCGCGGCACAGCGCACGATTCGCCGCGGCGAAGCGGCGCACGATCGATCCGACTCCCCGCGCGACGGCGCGGCCGATCCGACACACGGTGTCGCGCAGGGCTCGGCTCATCCCGATTCTCCGGCGGCAGCGCGTGCGCTCGCCGCGACTGCGGCGTGGGGCGGGCGAGCGCCGTACGCCGCTTTACGCTTATCGGACGCCGCTGATCGCGCTTGACTTGCCGCGCGCTGAGCGGCGCTCAGCCCGCATCGGGCCGCTCGTGGAATCGAAGCGCGGCCTCAATCCGCGTCGGGCCGAGCGCGCCGCAGCGCGACCGCGCGCGCGTAGATCTCGCGTTTCGCGAGGCCCGCGGCGCGCGCGAGGCGCTCCGCGATCGCGCGAGCGGAGTGGCCTGCCTCGCTCAGCGCGCGGATCTCCGCCTCGAGCTCGTCACCCGCGAGCGCGCGCCGCGGCTCGGATGCGCCCGCGACAACCAGCGTGAGCTCGCCGCGAGCGCCGCTCGCGAAGCGCCGCTCGAGCTCGCCGAGCGTGCCGCGCACCACCTCCTCGTGGAGCTTCGTGAGCTCGCGCGCCGCGCACGCGCGGCGATCGCCGAGCGCCGCGCGCAGCCGCGCGAGCGTCGCGGCGACGCGGCGCGGCGACTCGAAGAAGACGAGCGTCTCGCAGCGCTCGCTCAGAGCCGCGAGCGCGCGCTCGCACTCGCGCGCGCGACGCGGCAGGAATCCGACGAAGCTGAATGGCGCGGCGGGCAGGCCCGAGACGCACAGGGCGCTCAGCACCGCGGACGCGCCCGGAATCGCGATCACCTCGTGGCCGGCCGCGAGCGCCGCCGCGACGATGCGGTCGCCCGGGTCTGAGATCAGCGGCGTCCCCGCATCGGAAACCAGCGCGACGTCTCCGCCCGCGTCGAGGCGCGCGACGACCTCGGCTGTGCGCGCGGCTTCGTTGTGGGCGTGCAGCGAGACCGGCTTCGCGCCGATGCGGTGTCGCTCGAGCAGGATGCGCGTGCGGCGCGTGTCTTCGGCGAGCACGAGCTCGACCTCGCCCAGCACGCGCAGCGCGCGCAGGCTCACGTCCTCGAGGTTGCCGATCGGCGTCGCCACGAGGTAGAGCGCGCTCACGCGCTGCGCCGCTCCGGGTACAGGCCGAGCAGGCCCGCGCGCGACGCCTCGCAGATGCCGCGCTCGGTGATCAGCCCCGTCACGAGCCGCGCGGGCGTGACGTCGAAGCCGGGATTCGCGACAGAGCTCGCCGCGGGAAGCAGCGCGACGGCGATCGCCTCGCCCTCGCTCGAGAGGCCGCGGATGTGGCTCACCTCGGACGCGTCGCGCTCCTCGATCGGGATCTCCGACAAGCCATCTTCGATCGTCCAGTCGATGCTCGAGCCGGGCAGTGCAACGTAGAACGGCACGTCGTTGTCGCGCGCGGCGAGCGCCTTGAGGTAGGTCCCGATCTTGTTGCAGACGTCGCCTCGCGCGGTCGTGCGATCGCTGCCGACGAGGCACAGGTCGACCTGCCCGCGCTGCATCAGATGGCCGCCCGCGTTGTCGGTGATCACCGTGTGGGGAACGCCGTGCTCGGCGAGCTCCCAGGCGGTCAGGCTCGCACCCTGGTTGCGCGGCCGCGTCTCGTCGACCCATACGTGCAGCGCGACGCCCCGATCCCAGGCGAGGTAGATCGGCGCGAGCGCGGTACCCCAGTCGACGGTCGCGAGCCAGCCCGCGTTGCAGTGGGTGAGCACGTTGAGCGGGCCGTCGCCGCGCCGCTTCGCGCCGAGCTGCTCGATCAGCCGCAAGCCGTGCCCGGCGATCGCCCGACACATCTCGATGTCCTGCTCGCAGATGCGCGCCGCGCACTCGTAGGCGCGCGCTTCGCGCGATGCAGGCGCGAGCCAGCGCAGCGCGGCGCTCATCTCATCGAGCGCCCAGCGCAGGTTCACGCCGGTGGGCCGCGTGGCGCGCAGCGCGTCGAGCGCGCGCTGCAGCGCCGCGTCCGACGCATCCGCGCGCATCTGCAGCGCGACGCCATACGCGGCCGCGGCGCCGATCAGCGGCGCGCCGCGTACGCGCATCGACCGGATCGCCTCGACGACGTCTTCGAGAGCGCAGAGCTTGCGGATCGCGAACGCGTGCGGGAGCCGCGTCTGGTCGACGATCTCGACGCTGCGGCCGTCGCTCGCGAGCTGGATGCTGCGGCGCGCGATGCCCGCGGCCTTCATCGGCCGCGCCCGTGCTCGCGAATCGCGCGCCTCACTCTCCGTCGAAGCTGCAGATCGAGTACACGCGCTGGCCGCGCTGCTCGAGCCGGCCTCGCCCGCCGAGGCTCGGCAGCTCGATCACGAACGCACAGGCGTCGACCTTGCCGCCCACGCGCTCGATCACGCGGATCGCGGCCGCCGCGGTGCCGCCGGTCGCGATCAGGTCGTCGACGAGCAGCACGCGCTCTCCCGCGCCGATCGCGTCGCGGTGCAGCTCGACGCGATCGCTGCCGTACTCGAGCTCGTAGTCCTCACCGATCGTCTCCCAGGGGAGCTTGCCGGGCTTTCGAATCGGCACGAAGCCGGCCGAGAGCTCGAGCGCGACGGCGAGCCCGAAGATGAA
>DASPGF010000318.1:0-4632 GCA_035620755.1 Myxococcota bacterium | reverse complement strand
TCTCCGACGTTGGGCATCGATCGCCAGGGCTCCCGCTCGGGCAGCGGGACTCCGGCCTGGAGCAGCTCGATCGAGATCCGGTCCGGCGAGCGCACGAACGCCATGCGACCATCGCGTGGCGGGCGGTTGATCGTGACTCCGGCATCCATCAGGCGCTGGCAGATCGCGTAGATGTCTTCGACCGCGTACGCGAGGTGGCCGAAATTGCGACCGCCCGCATAGGTCTCGTCATCCCAGTTGTAGGTGAGCTCGACCTGGGCAGACTCGTCGCCGGGTGCCGCGAGGAACACCAGCGTGAAGCGGCCGGCCTCGACATCGACGCGGCGGATCGGCTTCAGGCCGAGCTGGTTGCAGTAGAACTCGAGAGATTCGTCGAGGTCGCGCACGCGAACCATCGTGTGGAGGTACTTCAAGGGCGCTCCTCCTCGAAAGGCAGCCCCGCGCTGCCGTTTCGGAGCGCGAAGGTAGCGGGCCGCACGCGAGCGGGCGTGCGCTCGCTCGCGCGGCTCGCGATACGCGTCGGCGCGATCGGAAGTGGCCCGATACAATCCCGCGCGATGAAGATCCGCTTCTGGGGCACGCGCGGCTCGATCGCCAAGCCCGGACCCGCGACGGTTCGCTACGGCGGCAACACGTCGTGCGTCGAGCTGCGCGCAGCGGACGGCACGCTGATCGTGCTCGACTGCGGGACGGGCGCCTACGGGCTCGGCAAGCAGCTCACGCACTCGAAGCAGCCGGTCGCGGGAAACCTGATGATCGGTCACACGCATTGGGATCACATCCAGGGCTTCCCGTTCTTCGATCCGCTGTTCGTCGAGCGCTCGAAGTGGACCGTCTACGCGCCGGGCGGCGGCGATCGACGCCTGCAGGCCGCGCTCGCGGGCCAGATGGCCTACGAGTACTCGCCGATCAACCTCGATTCGCTGATGGCCGAGCTGAGCTACGCCGACCTCACGGAGGGCGTGTTCGAGGTCGGCTCGGTGCGCGTGACCACGCAGTACCTGAACCATCCCGCGCTCACGCTCGGCTTCCGCTTCGAGGCCGACGGCGCGACCGCGGTCTACGCGTGCGACCACGAGCCGCATTCGCTGCACCCGCTCGACGCGCCCGCGGGCGCGGAGCCGATCCACCACGAGGATCGGCGCCACGTGAAGTTCCTCGCCGATGCCGATCTGATCGTGCACGACGCCCAGTACACGCTCGCCGATTTTCCCGAGAAGGCGGGCTGGGGTCACACGCCGCTCGAGCGCGCGGTCGACTACGCGATCCGCGCGCGCGCGAAGCGTTTGATCTTCACGCATCACGACCCCGATCGCGACGACGCCGCGGTCGACGCGCTGTGCGCGGCTGCGCGCGCGCGCGCGGCGGGTGTTCCCGACGCGCCTGCGATCGACGCGGCCTCGGAGGGCATGGTCGTCGAGATCGCGGGCGGCGCGCACGCGCGCCGCGGTCCGCTCGAGCGCGAAGCGTCCGCGCTGCTCCCCGTCTCGGGGCGCGGGCCCGCGACGGTGCTGATCGTCGACGACGATCCGGACATGGCGCTGCTGCTCGAGACCACGCTGCGCGCCGACGGCATCCGCGTGATCAGCGCGCACGACGGCGAGACCGCGCTGAAGCTCGTGCGGGAGAAGCGCCCGTCGCTGGTGCTGCTCGACATGCAGCTGCCGCGCGTCGATGGCATGGCGGTGTGCCGCGAGCTGCGCGCGGAAACCGATCCCGCGCTGCGCGACATCCCGATCCTGATCCTCACGGGCCTCAAGCTCAGCGAGGGCGACCTGGTCGACGCGTTCGTCGCGGGCGCGACCGACTACCTCACCAAGCCGATCAAGCCGACGCTGGTGCGGTCGCGAGTGCGCGGCTGGCTGCTGCGGACTGCCGCGCCCTGAGCGGCGCGGTATTCCTTCGAGTCATTTCTCAGGGCTCGTCGCTCTCGCGCAGCTGCTGCCGGATGCGCGCGACGGCGTCGTCGACGTCCCGCCAGCGGACACGCTCGCGCTGCGCGGGATCGACTTCGCGCAGTGCATCGTCGATCCGGCCGAACTCGGCTGCGACGTCGTCGAGCCCGTAGGAGCCCGCCGTGCCGCAGATGCGGTGCGCGATCTCCCCCGCCTGCGCGAACGCGCGCGCGCCGCGCTGCTCGCGCGCAGCGCGCAGCTGCGCATCGAGCTCGTCGAGCTGCTCGGGCAGCTTCTCGCGGTAGGCGGCGCGCAGATCGCGCAGTGCCTCGTCCATCTGCTCGCCCGGCTGCTCGCCGCCGCGCTCGATGATGCGCTGCACTTCACCCGCGAGCTGATCGGGGTCGTAGGGCTTGCGCAGGAAGCCCGCGAGCCCCTCGTCGTTGAAGCGCTGCGCGGCCTCGTCGGGCGCAAAGCCCGTGGACATCAGCACCTTCACGTCGGGTCGGATCGCGCGCAGCGCGCGGAAGGTCTCCGCACCGCTCATGCCCGGCATCAGCATGTCGAGCAGCACCAGATCGATCTGCTCGCTGCGCTCTTCGAAGATGCGGAGCGCCGCCGCGCCGCTGTTCGCGAGCAGCACCGAGTACCCGAAGCTCTCGAGCGACACGTACACCGCGTGGAGGATGTAGTCGTCGTCGTCGACCACGAGCACCACGCCGTGGCCGGAGAGATCCGTGACGGGACGCTCGACGGCCGGGCGCACGGGCTGATCCGATGCGGGAAACACCACGCGAAACTGCGTGCCTTGGCCGCGTTGTGAGCGCACGCGGATGCCGCCGCCGTGGCGATGTACGATGCCGAGGCTCGCCGCGAGCCCGAGGCCGCGGCCCGCGGCCTTCGTGGTGAAGAACGGATCGAAGATCCGCGCGAGGGTCTTGGCGTCCATGCCGACGCCGTCGTCGCTCACATCGAGCGCGACCGCGCGCCCGGGCTGCATCGAGCTGCCGGGAGCGAGCTCGCGCAGCTCCGCTTCGCCGACATCGATCGCCGATGTTGCGATGCGCACCTCGACGCCGCCCTCGTTCGATTCCGAAGCGTTGACGACGAGGTTCATCAAGACCTGATGCACCTGGATCGGATCGGCGAGGATCGCCGGAAGGCCGTCGGCGAGCTGGAACACGAGGCGTGCGCGCGTGCGAACCGAGGTCTCGAGCAGGTCCTGGATCTCGCGCACCTCGGCGCTGAGGTCGCGCGCGAGCAGCTGGAACTGACCCCTGCCCGCGTAGGCGAGCAGCTGGCTCGTGAGGTGCGCGGCGAGCTTCGAGCCGCGCACGATCTCGCTCAGGTGCTGCTGGGCGCTGTCGTTCGCGGCGAGCTTGCGCCGCGCGGTACCGGCGTTGGTGAGAATTCCCGTCAGCAGGTTGTTGAAGTCGTGCGCGATGCCTCCCGCGAGCACGTTGAGGCTCTCGAGGCGCTGGGCGTCCTGGAGCTTGTTCTCGAGCGCGCGCCGCTCCCGCAGCTCGACGAGATGCATCGACTCGCTGCGTCGCAGCGCGCGCAGCGCCAACGCCCAGACCGCGAGCAGCAGCGCGCCCGCGAGCGCCGACGCCGCGATCGCGACGCGGATCCTCGGGTCGGGCTGCAGGCTCCAGAGACTCCACGCGATCAGCAGCAGGCAGCCTGCGCTCGCGATCAACCCGAGTCCGAGCGCGCGCGCGGGTTCCGCGTCGAGGAGCTGGCGAAGGCGACCGGCGCGCGGGCGGCTCGAATCCATCACTTGAAATCGGCGCCCTCGGGTTCCGGACCGCAGTCGAAGCAGCGGGCGCGTCCGATTATACCCGGTCGCGGGGCGCGCGAAGCGCCGGGCGGCGCGCGATCAGTCGCGCCAGGCCCTCGGCACGCTGTCGCGATTCGCCTCGCGCTCGAGCTCGTCGAGCCGCGCCTGCAGCTCGCCGCGCTTGTGCTCGAGCTCCTCGCGTCGCGCTTCCTCGAGGCCCTCTCGGTCGCGCAGATATGCGTCGAGCTGCTCGAGCGAGCCGCGAAGCGCCTGGAAGCGCGGCTTCCAGTAGTCTTCGCCCAGAGTCGGCGCCGCCGCGGCGTGGTGTCGCTGCAGCGTGATCACGTTCGCGGTCTGGTCGACGCGGTAGTTGAACTGGTTGAAGAACGCGCCGCCGAGCAGCCCGATGCTCATGCTCGGATTGAGCGTCGCCATCAGCCCCTCGACGCGCGCCCCGCCGAGCTGCACAGAGGCGAGTCGCACGAGCGGGAGCTCCACCTCGCCATTGGCGGTCTGCATGCGCACGCGCGGGGTGTTGGGCCCGAGCGAGATTCCCAGGCGGCTCGCCGCCGAGGCGGGCAGGGAGACTCCGCTCGCGCCGGTGTCGATGATGAATTCCACTTCGAGGTGGTCGTTCACGATCGCGTTCGCGCGCATCAGGCTGCCGTCCTCGACGAACGGGATCCGGTACTCGCCCGACCCCCGCGACGCCGGCGAGTCGTCGCTGCGCTCGTAGGTCTGGAAGCTGCCCTCGTTGCTGGAAGAGCTCCCGCTGAGCGCCTGCTTGCGATACTGCGGCGGCACCTGCGAGATGCTCTGCGCGAAGTGGAGCTTTCCGCTCTCGTCGACCCAGCGGAGGATCTCGGAGGACGCGCTGCTGCCGTGCAGCAGCAGCGCGAGCATGCAGATCGCCGCGCGGCGCATCGGGGTGCCTCCTCAACGACTCCCGATTGGATC
>DASPGF010000317.1:0-4910 GCA_035620755.1 Myxococcota bacterium | reverse complement strand
GCGTGGAGCAGCTCGATCAGCAGCCGCGGCAGCGGGTGCTCCTCGAGGCGGCCGTTGTCGGGTATCTCTGCCATTCAGCGGTGTCTTCGGATCCGCCGGAGCGCCACTTGAAGCGGGGCGCTCAAGCGGGGTTCTGCTGCGCGCTCGCGAGCTGGAACGCCGCGGTGATCGCCTCGGCGAGATCCTTGTGGACGAGCAGCGGCGCGCGCTCGAGGCTCGCGACCGCCGCCTCCGACAGCGGTGACACCGCGGCGAAGATCGCCTCGGCGCCCCAGGCCTCGATCCGATCCACGAGCTGCTCGAGCGCGGCCGCGCCGAACGCCTCGTCGATGCTCGCCCCGGAGAGATCGACCACGACCACCGAGACGTCGCGCGCGGCGGGGTCGCGGCCGATCAGCTCGACTGCGTTGAGCGCGGAGTCGCGACTCTGGAACGGGACCACCATCACCGGGCCCCAGATGTGGACCACCGAGCTGCCGGGCTCGATCGGCTCGTGCGAGCGCGCGCCCGCGCCGAGCGCGTCGAGGTTCGAGCGCACGAACGCGCGAAACGCGCCGAAGGGCAGCGACTCGAGCACCGCGAGCGCGAGTCGATCGCCCGATTGGCGCCAGGCGGACGCCTCGCGCGCCTCGAAGCGGCAGCGGTCGTCGCCGCACGCGCAGCAGCTCGACTCGAGTGCGAGGATGTCGGCGTCGAGCGCGCCCGAGAGCCACCCCGACGCGTAGCCCGCGCTGAGGTAGCAGACGTGTGCGTCGGATCGACCGAGGCTCGCGGTGTAGGCCGACGCTTCGATCGGCTCGGGCCAGAAGCCCGCGAGCGCGATCGCCCCGGGCTCTTCCGAATCGACCTGGCTGCGGAAGCGAAACGCGAGCGAGGGCCCGACGACCTGCTGCGGCTCGGGAAGCGCAGCGCCGAGCGAGGTGCTCACGGCGCGCATCGCGTCCTGCAGCCCGTGCAGGAAGCCCATCTGCAGCAGCGTGACGTCGGCCTCGGCGGGCGCGAGCTCGCCGCGCAGCTCGCTGTGCAGCGCGCCGAGGAAGTGCGGGTCGATCAGGATGCCGGGCTCCTTGAGAAGCACGGCCTGCGGGTCGAATCCCAGCACGCCGACGGCGCCAGCGGGCGCGCGGCTCAAGCCTCAGCCCTCGATGAACTCATAGATGTCGAACTTCACCTCGCTGCGGATGAAGCACTCCCCTTCGCGGTCGAGCAGGCGCAGGAACGCCTCGACGCAGGTCGGATCGAATTGGCTGCCCGAGTATTTGTCGAGCTCGGCGATCACGCGCTCGATCGGCATCGCATTGCGGTAGGGCCGATCGCTCGTCATCGCCTCCACGGTGTCGGCCACGAGGATGATCCGGGACGGCAGCGGAATCGCATTGCCGCGCAGCCGCTCGGGGTAGCCGCGCGAGCTGCCGTCGAAC
This sequence comes from Myxococcota bacterium, assembly GCA_035620755.1. Lineage (GTDB taxonomy): Bacteria > Myxococcota_A > UBA9160 > UBA9160 > SMWR01 > JACZVU01. Next base: position 3,489 of record DASPGF010000317.1, on the reverse strand, counting down.
CACTCGTGGTGGTGGCGCACGCACGGCGCGATGTCGGCGAGGAACGTCACCGGCTCGAGGATCTTCGCGCCGATCGACGGGTGCTGCTTGATCTCGTCGTACTCCTCGTCGGTGAGCTTGTCGGGCTTGGTGATCACGGCGTCGCGAATGCCGATCTTGCCCACGTCGTGCAGCAGGCCCGCGATGTAGACGCGCTCGATGAACTCCTTCGGGAATCCCATCTCGCGCGCGATCTTCGACGCGTAGACGCCCACGCGCTCGGAGTGCCCGCGCGTGTAGGCGTCCTTCGCGTCGACCGCCTCCGCGAGCGCGCCCACGGTCTGCACGTAGGCGGTGCGCAGCTCCTGGTGCTTCTGGGCGAGCTGCTGCGTGCGCTCGCGAACCTTCTCCTCGAGGTTGCGGTTCATGTCCTGCAGCTTGAAGTTCTGCTCGCGCGTTACTCGGTTGAGCCGCTTGATCTCGTCCTTGAGGTCGGCCTGCTCGAAGGCCTGTCGGATCGTCGCGCGCAGCTCGTCGTCGTTCCACGGCTTGGTGATCAGGCGGTAGATTTCGCCCTGGTTGATCGCCTCGACGGCGACCTTGATCTCGGTGAAGCCGGTCAGCATCATGCGGATGATCTCGGGGTGGCGCTGGCGAACCGCCGAGAGCAGCTCGACGCCGGTCATCTCGGGCATTCGCTGGTCGGTGACCACGACCTGTGCGGGGCTCTCCTCGAGCATGCGCAGCGCCTCGGCGCCCGTCGCCGCGCACAGCACGTTCATGTCTTCGTTGCGCAACAGCCGCTGCAGCGACTTGAGGATGTTGGGCTCGTCGTCGACGAACAGGACGCTTCGCTTGTGCTTCATCGCGACCTCGCGCTCGCTTGATTGCACGACCTCCTTAATCAAGTCTCGTGCCAACGCGGCGCGCGAGGCGATTCGGGCGCGGAATCGCATCGTTGGCGTGCGAGATGCGGATGGGCCCCGACGCGCGCCGGGCGCGTCGAGATCCCGCTTGCGGGATCGGTGTCGGAAGCGAGCTGGAAGCGGGGCCGCAGCTTGCGCGCAGCCTACCGCCGCGCTGCAGGCTCCGTCGATCGCAACCGCGCCGCGCGAGCCGCGTTCGCGAACGGGAAACGCCCATGCGCAGGCGACGCGCAGCGCGCGCAGCCGCGCGCGCGACCCGTAGAGTCTCGAAGCTGGGAATTCCCGGAACCGGGAATCGATCGCGAGCCGGGGAGGTCGACGCGCGGGGTCGATCCGGCGAGCCGCAGGATCGCAACCGCCGCAGAAGCCGGGATCAAGCTGCGGGGGAGCCTCGGCGCACGCGCTGGCTGCCGTCCGATTCCACCGACGCGCACCAGCGCGGGTTGTCGAGGTACCAGCGGATCGTCTCGCGCAGGCGCGCCTCGAAGCCGAGCTTCGGCCGCCAGCCGAGCTCGCGGCGGATCTTCGTCGCGTCGACCGCGTAGCGGCGGTCGTGTCCGGGCCGATCGATCACGAACTGCTTGAGCTCCGCATAGCGGGTGACGCCCGCGTGTCCGAGCGCAGCGTTGCGCGCCGCGGGCAGCGCGCGCTCGAGCTCGTCGCAGATCGCGTCCACCACCTCGAGATTGGTGCGCTCGTTTCCGGCTCCCACGTTGTACTTCTCGCCGGGCCGCCCGTGCTCGAGGATGCGCAGGATCGCGTCGCACTGATCGGCGACGTAGAGCCAGTCTCGCACGTTCCCGCCGTCTCCATAGATCGGTAGCGGCTTGCCCTCGATCGCATTGAGGATCGTAAGCGGAATCAGCTTCTCGGGCAGCTGGTGGGGGCCGAAGTTGTTCGAGCCGTTGGTGACGATCCCGGGCACGCCGAACGTCGCGCAGTAGGCGCGCACGAGATGCTCGGCGGCGGCCTTGCTCGCAGAGTAGACGGAGCTCGGCCGCAGCGGGCTCGCCTCGTCGAACGCGCCCGTAGCGCCGAGCGAGCCGTACACCTCGTCGCTCGAGATCTGCACGAAGCGGAAATCGCGGCGCGCTCGCTCGCCGCCGCTGCGGGCGAGCAGCTCGCGCGACGCCTCGAGCAGCTCGAAGGCGCCCACGATGTTGGTCTGGACGAACGCGGCCGGCCCGTCGATCGAGCGGTCGACGTGGCTCTCGGCCGCGAAGTTGACGACCGCGCTCGGCTGCTCCGCGTCGAAGACCGCCGCGACCGCCGCGCGGTCCGCGATGTCGGCGCGAATGAACGCGTAGCGCGGATGGCTCGCGACCGCCTCGAGATTCTCGGTGCGCCCCGCATACGTGAGCTTGTCGACCACGACGACGCGATGCGGCGTCGAGTCGAGCGCGGCTCGCACGAAGTTGCAGCCGATGAAGCCCGCACCGCCCGTGACGAGCCAGGTGCTCACGAGCTAGACGTAGTTCCCGGAGAGGGGCAGGGCGATCTGGTTGTTGGTCTGGCGGAAGCGATCCACCTCGTCGAGCAGATCCCGGGTCGTGATGCGGTCGGCCACTTCGCCGGATGCTTCGCAGCGCGCCTTGCGCCGCAGCGCGCCGTGCATGATGCGGATCCAATCGCCCGTCGACGGATCGCGATAGCGCTCCACGACCGACTTCCAGTCGACATCGTCGAACAGCGCGTGACCCGCGCGCTTCTCCGAGGCGCGCGCATGGATCTCGAGCGCTTCGACGATGTCGCCCGGATAGGCGGGTGTGACCTCGACCACGCGCTCGAAGCGCCCCGGCTGCACGAAGGCCTGGCGCAGCGTATCGGGGTGATTGGTGGAGCCGACGACGAGATGCGCGTCGGCGGCGACCGTGCGGTCGATGAGATCGAGCAGGAAGTCCATCACGGGCCCGATCGGCAGGTCCGGCCGGCGCGCGCCAATCTCCTGGGCCTGCGAGAACTCGAGCTCGTTGAACAGGATCGTCGACTTCGGAAGCTCGGAGAGGATCTGCGACCACGCCGCGACGAGGTCGCCGACCTTGCCGCCTTCGTGGATCACCTCGATCACGAGCCGCGGCACGCCCATCGCGATGAAGCACGAGCGCGTGAGCGTGGCGAGCGACATCGCGAGCAGGCGCTTGCCCACGCCGCGGCGGCCGATCAGCAGCAGACCCGAGGGCGGATAGGTGCCCCAGCGGCTGTAGACGGCCGGGTCGGTCACGCCGCACGCGTAGGTGAGGATCTCCTCCTTGGCCGCCGCGAGGCCGCCGATCTCGGAGAGCGGAAGCTGGGGATTGGGATCGAAATCCGTGGAGCGCGCGATCGCATCGAACTTGCGCGCGAAGCTCGTCCAGAGGTTGTGCGCGCGCTCGGTCCGGATCGCGGCGTCTTCCATGCGCAGAGCTTAGTGGATTCGAAGCCCGCGCGTCTCCCGGCTGCGCGCTCGGGTTGCCCGCTCGGCGCGCGGCATCAGCGCTCCGCGAACAGCTCCACGATCTTGGCGTCGACCGACGCGGGCCGCGCGCGCCCCTTGCTCCAGGCGCGCAGCTCCTTGATGCGCTCCTCGTAGGTGTCGTAGAGCGGG
>DASPGF010000316.1:0-4154 GCA_035620755.1 Myxococcota bacterium | reverse complement strand
TTCGCGGTCGCCGTGATGCCTCTCCTCGGTGTCGGCGGCATGCAGCTGTTCAAGGCCGAGGTGCCGGGCCCGATCGCCGACAAGCTCACGCCGCGCATCGCCGTGACCGCCCGACGGCTCTGGCTGATCTACGTCGGGCTGACGGCGACCCAGTGGCTGTCGCTGTGTCTCGCCGGCATGCCCGGATTCGCGGCGCTCTGCCACGCGTTCAGCACGATCTCCACGGGCGGATTCTCGACCCGCGACGCATCCGTGGCCGGCTTCGACTCGGTGCTCATCGAGTGGGTCGTGATCGCCTTCATGACGCTCGGCGGCATCAACTTCGTGCTGCATTACCGGCTGCTCTCGGGACGCGTCGCCGTCGCGCTGCGCGACGCCGAGCTTCGCTACTTCGCGCTGCTGCTCATGGGCTCGGCGCTCGCGATCCACTGGTCGATGCGCGACGCGCTCGAGCCGAGCGGCTTTCGAGCGGCGCTGTTCCAGGTGGTCTCGATCGCGACGACGACCGGCTTCGCGACCGCTGACTTCGAAGACTGGCCCGCGATTGCGCTGCTGATCCTGCTGCAGCTGATGGTGCTCGGGGGCATGGCCGGCTCGACCAGCGGCGGCGTGAAGAGCCTGCGGGTGCTGATCGGGATGCGCGCGCTCGCGAACGTGTTCGCTCGCCTCGGGCACCGCGGCGCAGTCGCGCATCCGGTTCGCTATGCGGGGAAACGCGTTTCCGACGAGGTGCTCGCAGGCGTCTGGGCGTTCCTCACCGCCTACTTCCTGCTCGCGGCAGCGGTCGCCGGCGCGGTCGCAGCGAGTGGCTACGATTTCGAGACTTCGATCTCGGCGGCGCTCACCTGCATCGGAAACGTCGGGCCGGGCCTCGGCGAGGTCGGCCCGTTCGACAACTTCTCGCACTTCCCCGTTTCGGTGAAGCTCACGCTCTGCCTTGCGATGATTGCCGGTCGCCTCGAGCTGTTCACGATCTTGATCCTCTTCCACCGCGACTTCTGGCAGCGCTGAGATGGAGGACCTCCGGATCCGGCGCGGCGTCACGATTCCCGGCGCGGAGCTTCGGATGTCCGCGAGCCGTTCGAGCGGGCCGGGGGGCCAGAACGTCAACAAGTCGAACACGCGGGTGACACTGCGCTGGAACGTCGAGTCGAGCGGCGCGTTGTCCGAGCGCCAGCGCGCGCTGCTGCGCGTGCGCCTCGGCGGCCGGATCACGCACGCGGGAGATCTCGTGGTGCACGCGCGAAGCGCGCGCAGCCGCGCGCGAAACCTCGAGCTCGCGCGCGAGCGTCTCGCGGCGCTCGCCGCGCAGGCGCTCGAGAGCCCTCGGGCGCGCGTCGCGACCGAGCCCGGCGCGGCTGCGAGCGAGCGCCGACTTCGGCGAAAGCAGCGGCGCGCCGCCCTCAAACGCAATCGCCGACGGCCCGGGGTCGACGATTGAGCGATCCGCACGACCCCGTGCCGCCCTCCGCTCGCTGCACACCGCGCTTGACGCGCCGTGCAGCACAGGGTAAAGCGCGCACGTGAACCGCAGCGAGCGCGCGCCGTTGATCCTCGCGAACGAATCTCCGCGGCGCAGCGAGCTGCTGCGCAGAGCGGGGATTCGCTTCGAGGTGCTGCCCGCGAGCATCGTCGAAGCCGAGAGGTCCGGCGAAGCGCCGCTCGCCTTCGCGCAGCGACTCGCGCGCAGCAAGGCGCTCGCGGTCGCAAGAAGGGTCGGCGCCCCCCCTCGCCGCTGGGTGCTCGGCGCGGATACCATCGTCGTGCTCGACGGCGAGGTATTCGGCAAGCCGCGAGACGCGGCGCACGCGCTGGAGCTGCTCGAGCGCCTCGTGGGTCGCGAGCATCGCGTCGTGACCGCCATCGCGCTCGCTTCGAGTGACACGCTGCAGCTGCGCACTGCTTGGGTCGAGAGTCGCGTGGAGATGCGCGCGGCCGGGCGTGACGAGCTGCTCGCCTACGTCGCGACCGGCGAGCCGCTCGACAAGGCAGGGGCGTACGCGATCCAGGGAGGCGCGCGATCGTTCGTGAGCCGGGTTCACGGCAGCGAGACCAACGTGATCGGCCTGCCGATCGAAGAGACGCTGGCCCTGCTCGGCGAAGCGGGCTTCGGAGTCGAGCGTTGACGTCGGGACGGGAGATCGAGGTGCGGCTCGCGTCCGTTCGCGAGCGCGTCGCACAGGCAGCGCTGCGCGTCGGCCGCAAGCCCGACGAGATTGCGATCGTCGCGGTCGCCAAGCGCAAGAGCCCCGAGCGGATCGTCGCCGCGGTTCGCGCGGGCGTGCGCGATCTCGCAGAGAACTACGTCCAGGAAGCGCTCGCGAAGATCCCGATCGTCAACGCCGAGCTGCAACGCGCGGGCCTCGCCATCCCGCGCTGGCATTTCGTCGGTCAGCTCCAGCGCAACAAAGCCCGCGACGTCGTGCGCTGGTTCGACACGGTCGCTAGCGTCGACCGCGAGGCGCTCGGCGCGGAGCTCGATCGCCGCGCCGAGCAGGAGGACCGGCGGCTCGACGTGCTGCTCCAGGTGAATCTCAGCGGCGAGCCGCAGAAGGGTGGCGCGGATCCCGCGGCGCTGCCTGCGTTGCTCGAGGCGAGCCGTGGCTGGACGCGGCTGCGCGCAATTGGCTTGATGACCGTCCCGGCCGCGGCCGCCGATCCCGAGGCCAGCCGGCCCGCATTCGCGCAGCTGCGCGCACTGCGCGACGAGCTGCGCGAGAAGCCCGGTGGAGAGCTGCTGTCGGAGCTGTCGATGGGAATGACGGGCGACTTCGAGATCGCGATCGAGGAGGGAGCGACGATCGTGCGCGTGGGAACCGCCATCTTCGGACCGCGGAGCGATGCATGATGCTCGCCGATCGCCGCATCGGCTTCATCGGCGGCGGCGCAATGGCCGAAGCGCTGATCGGCGGATTGATCGCGAGCGGCGTCGCCGCCCAGCGCATCCGCGTCTGTGAGCCGCTTCGCGAGCGCTGCGCGGAGCTGCGCGAGCGGCTCGGAGTCGAGGCTCGCGCCGAAGCCGCGACCGCCCTGGTCGACAGTGATCTCGTCGTGCTCGCAGTGAAGCCCGACGTCGTGCCGCGGGCGCTCGCCGCGCTGCGCGAGCTCGATCTCGATCTCGCGCGGCCGCTCTGGATCTCGATCGCCGCGGGCGTGCGCGTCGCGGCGCTCGAGGCCGCCCTGCCCGCCAAGGCGCGCATCGTCCGCGCGATGCCGAACACGCCAGCGCTCGTCCGCGCGGGCGCGACCGCACTCTGCGGAAACGCGGAGGTCGATGAATCGGATCGGCGCGCCGCACGCGCGCTGTTCGAGAGCGTGGGCATCGCCTGGGAGGCGGAATCGGAGGAGCTGCTCGATGCAGTGACCGGCCTCTCGGGCAGCGGCCCCGGCTACGTATTCCTGTTCCTCGAAGCGCTGATCGATGCGGGCGTCGGCGTGGGCCTGCCGCGCGACGCCGCGCAGCGCCTCGCGCTCCAGACCGTGTTCGGCGCGGCAAAGCTCGCTTTGGAGAGCGGCCGCGGCCCCGCCGAGCTGCGCGAGCAGGTCTCGTCGCCCGGGGGAACCACGCTCGCGGGCCTCGCCGAGCTGCGCGAGGGCGGTCTGCGCGAGCTCGTCGCGCGTGCCGTCGCGGCCGCGACACGCCGCTCGAGCGAGCTCGGCCGCGGCTCCGCGGCGCGCCCCGGCGAGCGCGACGGCTGCTAAAGAATTCGCCTAGTTCGGTCGATCCGCTGCCGCAGCGCGAACGACGCGCTGGGGGGCGGCTTGCGGATCACGGCGCTCGACATCCGAAACCACTCGTTTCCGCGCGCACTTGGCGGCTACGAGCGCGACGAGGTCGACAGCTTCCTGATCATGGTTTCGGAGGATTACGAGGAGCTGCTGCGCGAGCTGCACGCGGTCCGCGAGCACGCGATCAAGCTGGAGGCCCAGGTCGAGCGCCTCGCTTCCAACGAGTCGATCCTGCAGGAGACGCTCACCACCGCGCACCGCCTCAGCGAGGATCTCAAGCGCACCGCCGTGAAGGAAGCCGAGAACCTGCTCGGCGAGGCGGAGAACACGCCCGAGAAGGTTCTCGACGCCGCGCATCGACGCGCCACACGGCTCGCCGTGGATCTGCGCGAGATGAAGCACTTGCGCACGCGGCTCGCCGCGTC
>DASPGF010000315.1:0-2393 GCA_035620755.1 Myxococcota bacterium | reverse complement strand
CGCGCGCAGCGCAGCCGCACGCCCTCGGGTCGCATGCGCTCCGACTCGATCCGGTAGCGGGCCGAACAGCTCGGGCACGAGACGATCATCGTCCTGCTCCGAGATCGCGATCGATCGCTTCAACGCTCATGCTCTCCCCGTCCTCGCTCGCCGCTTCAGAGTCGCAGCCGGTGCACGGCGTCGCGGAGTGCGGCCGATTGCGCCAGCAAGCCCTTGGTTGCGCTGTCCATGCGCCGCGCCGATTCCTCGTTCGCGCGCGTCTGCGCGAAGATCTCCTCGATGAACTCGACCGCCGAGCGGCACGCCGCGGTCTGCTCCTGCAGTGCGCGGTTGATCTGCTCGACCGCGTCGCGCTGCCCTTCGACGCTCTCGCGAATCCGGCTCGAGCCGCGCGCCTGCTCCTCCGTCGTGCCGCGCACCTGCTTGGCGACGTCGCGCATCGCTGTGGTATTGCGGTAGACCACGGTGTTGCCGCGCTCCTGCTCGGTGGCCGCGGTGCGAATCTCCTCGACGCCGCCGCGCACCCGCTCCATCAACTCCACCACGTGCGAGGCCGCGCGGGCCTGCGCGCGCACGGCCTTGAGGATGCCCTCGATGCGCTGGCCGCTGTCGCGCGAGGCGCGCGTGATCTCCTCGAGCGAAATGCCCGCCTCCGCCGAGAGATCCACGCCCGACGCCACGCTCTCGGTGCCGGTCTCGATCGCGCCGATCGCGTTCGCGCCCTCCTCCTGGACGGCGCGGATCAGCCCGCCGATCTCCTTGGTCGACGCGAGCACGCGATCCGCGAGATCCTTGATCTCGTCCGCGACTACCGAGAACGCGCGACCGTGCTCACCCGCCTGCGCGGCGATGATGGCGGCATTGAGCGCGAGCAGGTTGGTCTCGTCGGCGACGTCGTCGATCACGTCGACGATCGCGCCGATCTCCTTGGTCCGACCGCCGAGATTCCGGATCACCTGCTCGGCGGTCTCGGTCGCGCTGCGGATCGCGTCCATGCCGTTGATGGTCTGGCGCACCTTCTCGCGGCCGAGCTCCGCGGTCGAGACCACGTAGGTCGACAGGCGTGCGCTCTCCTCGGCGCTCTCGTCGACCTCGAGCAGCGAATTCGCCATGAGCTCCATCGACGTGGAGGTCTCGGTGGCTGCATCCGAGAGCGCGCGCGTGCTCTTCACCACCTGGCTCACGCTGCGGACGATCTGCTCCATCGAGGTCGTCACCTCTTCGACGGTCTCCGAGAGCGTCGTCGCGGTCTCGTTGAGGTCGTTGCCCGCGGCGCCGAGCTCGAGGATCGAGCTCGACGACTCCTCGACCGAGCCGCTCAGCACGCCCGCGGAATCGGCGATGCCGCGCACCTGCTCGTCGATCGCCTCCATGTAGAGCGCTGCGCGCTGGATTCCGCTTACCTGATCCGCGGTCACGGCCGCGACACCTCCCGAGATCGACGCGATGTCGCCGACCGTCGCCTCGAAGCGGTCCACGGCTCCGAAGATCTGCGAGAGCGACCCGCGCAGCGAGTCGGACATCGCCTCGATGCCTCGCGCGAGGTCGCCGACCTCGTCCTCGGATTCCGTGAGCTGCTCGCGGCGCAGATCGCCCGCCGCGAGCCGCGCCACCTGCGCGCGCAGCTGATGCAGCCCGCGGGTCACGTCGCTCGACGCAAGCCATGCCAGCAAGCCCGCGATCGCGATCGCCGCGACGAGCAGCACGGCTGCGGGCGCGCCGATGTTCGCGAGCGCGAGCGGGGCGACGTTGCGCGGCAGCGACGCTACGACCAGCGTGCCGTCCCCGAGGCTGCGCCACGAGAACGCCCGCCCGAGCAGCGCGCTCGACCCGCTGCCGCGGTCCGCACCCGCGTCGCGCTGCTCGCGAACGCGCTCGACGATCCGTGGATCCAGCGCGGCGTGCGCAGCGTCGCGAGCGGTCGCGAGATCGAGGCGGGTCAGCTCGAGCGGAGCCGCGAGCGCCGCCTCGTCGCCGAGAGCGAGCGCGCGCGCGGCTTCGAAGCTGCGGCCCTCGAGCCGCGCGATCAGCGAGTCGAGCACGCGGCCCTGCCAGCGCAGCGCGAACGCGTCCGCGCCGGCGCGCACCTCGGCGAAGAACAACGCGAACGCGATCAGCAGCGGCAGCGCGCTGGTCGCAACCGCGCAGCCGACGAGCTTGACGCGCAGCGAGATCGGCTTCACGAGCGAGCCGCGCAGCTCGGGGCTCGCGATCTCGGTCGCGAGCGCGCTGCGCGCGGCCTCGAGATCGCGCTTGACCGCGAAGAACATCGCCGCCGCAGCCGCCGCGCCCGCGACCGCCGTCGCGCCGACCACGGCCGCGCCCTCGCCGACGCCGAACCAGCGGAAGCGCAGCGCCATCGACAGCGCGGTGAGCGCGCCGGCCGCGAGCCA
>DASPGF010000314.1:0-8934 GCA_035620755.1 Myxococcota bacterium | reverse complement strand
CGAGCCCGAGGCCGGACGCGATCGCCAACGCGAGCGCGAGGCCGCGCCCGCCGCGTGTGTTGCGGATCATGCTGATTCTCCCGGGACCAGCGGGGCGAGAAGTCTGCGCTCGCCGCGGGGCTCGGCGAGCGGTGCGGTCAGCGGTCTCGCGTGACCGCGAAGTGCGCGGCCGCGGTGAGGTCGACCTTTGCGTCGGAGTCGGGAAACGGCGCGATCGACGCGATCGCGCGCTCGGCGTGCTCCTGCGCGCGGCGCACCGTGTCTTCGACACCGCGGTGGCGCGCGACCAGCTCGAGCACCGCCGCGAGGTCGAGCGTTTCTGCGTGCTCGCCGCCGGTCGCTCCCGGTTGCGCGAGCCGCGACGCGCTCTTGAGCGCGACGCCTACCGCTTCGCGCTCCGTCGAGGTGCAGCGCTTGAGGGCGAGCAGCAGCGGCAGCGTCACCTTGCCCTCGCGGATGTCCATGTTCGGGATCTTGCCGAGCGCCGCCTCACCGGCCTCGTAGTCGAGCGCGTCGTCGCGCAGCTGGAACGCGAGGCCGAGCTCGCGGCCGAAGTCCGACAGGCGCCGCCGCTCCGCGCGCGTGACACCGCCGAGGATCGCTCCGGCCTCGGTCGAGGTCGAGAGCAGCACCGCGCTCTTGCGCTCGATCACGCGAAAGTAGTGCGCCTCCGTGACCGTCGGGTCGTAGCTGCGCTCGAGCTGCAGGATCTCGCCTTCGGCCATGCTGCGGATCGCGTTGGCGAAGATCCAAAGGATGTCGGGGTCGCCGTCCTCGACGATCATCGCGCACGCACGCGAGTAGAGGAAGTCGCCCGCGAGGATCGCGCGCCGGTTTCCCCAGAGCGCGTTCGCCGAAGGCCGACCGCGACGCAGCTCCGAGAAGTCGACGACGTCGTCGTGCAGCAGTGTCGCGGTGTGCAACAGCTCGATCGCTGCGCCCACCTGCACGCGACGCGGACCCGTGTAGCCGCACAGCTGCGCGGTCAGCATCACCAGCGCGGGGCGCATGCGCTTGCCGCCCGACTCGAGCAGATGCTCGCCGAGCAAGCCGACGAGCGCGGCCTCCGACTTGAATTGATCTCGCATCGCGCGCTCGACGAGATCGAGGCCGACGGCATTGCGCTCGAGGGCCTGCGAGAAGACCCGCGCGTTGGAAGCGGACGCCGTGGAGGTCTGCGTCATTTCGGCGCAGGCTAGCCGCCCCGCGTGCGCCTGTCAAAGCGCATCGATCGAAAAAGCAACGCAAAACCAGTTAGTTAACTGCCATTCACCGGAGCGTGAAGCGCGCTTGACGCGCGCAGCCAGCGAACCGCGCTCGCGAGATCCGCAACGCGCACGAGCTGCGCGCCCGCGGGCGGCGCGACGTCGACGCGAGCGGGAAGCAGCAAGCGCCGGAAGCCGAGCCGAATCGCCTCGCGCAGCCTCGGCTCGATGCGCCCGACGCGGCGCACCTCGCCGCCGAGCCCGATCTCGCCGATCGCCGCTGCGTCGCTCGGAAGCGCGATGCCGAGGCGGCTCGATGCGAGTGCGAGCGCGAGCGCGAGATCGGCCGCGGGCTCGCTCACGCGCAGGCCTCCCGTCACGTTCGCGTACACGTCGCGCGACAGCACGTCGACGTCGCTGTGGCGGTCGAGCGCGGCGAGCAGCAGCGCGAGCCGCCCGTCGTCGAGGCCAACCGCGGTGCGGCGCGCGGTGCCGTAGCCCGCGGGCGCGACCAGCGCCTGGATCTCGACGAGCATCGGCCGCGTGCCTTCGACGAGCGGCGCGATGCACGAGCCCGGCGCGCCCGCGCAGCGCTCGGCGAGGAAGCGCTCGCTCGGGTTCTCGACGCCTTCGAGCCCGCGCTCGGTCATCGCGAACACGCCCACCTCCTGCGTCGATCCGAAGCGATTCTTGCTCGCGCGCAGCAGCCGGAAGAACTGGCCGCGCTCGCCCTCGAAGCCGAGCACGACGTCGACGAGGTGCTCGAGCACGCGCGGCCCCGCGACCAATCCCTCCTTGGTCACGTGCCCGACGAGGATCAGCGCGGCCCCGCGCGCCTTCGCGAGTGCCGCGAGCTCCGCCGCGCACTCGCGCAGCTGCGCGACCGATCCCGCGGCGGACTCGACGCGATCGGTGCGAAGCGTCTGGATCGAATCCACCAACACGAGCCCGGGCGCGCGCTCGGCCCAGATCTCCGCGATCGCCTCGACGCGCGTCTCGGCGAGCACGAGCAGCTCGCGTGGAATCGCCGACAGGCGCTCCGCGCGCAGTCGGAGCTGCTCGGGGCTCTCTTCGCCCGTGACGTAGAGCATCGGGATCCGCGCCCCGAGCGCCGCCGCGATCTGCAAGGCGAGTGTGGACTTTCCCACGCCGGGATCGCCGGCGAGCAGCACGACCGAGCCCGGCACGAGGCCGCCGCCCAGCACGCGGTCGCACTCGTCGATTCCGGTTGCGATGCGGCGCGCGTCTGCCGGGTTGATTTCTGCGAGCAATACGGGCTTCGCGAGCGCCGATTCGGAGCTTCGACCGAGCCGCTGCGCGCCGGGCGCTGCCTCGCGCGCGCGGAGCACCTCCTCGACGAGCGACGACCAGCTTCCGCACGACGGACAGCGACCCACCCAACGCGGCTGCTGGGCGCCGCACTCGCTGCAGGAATAGATCGATCGCGAGCGCGCCATCGCGAGATTCTACCGAGCGCGCGCGCCGATTCGCTCGCGAGCGCGAGGAGCCGTGCGACCGCCGGCGGATCGACCGATCGCGCGCGTAGATCGCCCGGCGGCGGATCGCGCGCGCCGATCGCCCAGCTGTGAATCACGCGCGCCGATCGCCCAGCTGCGGTCGGAAGGGCAACCGTGATCCGCGCATCGCGCGATAAGCTAGGCAGACTCGCCGCCTCGTCGCGGCGCAACGAATCGCGATCGGAGATCCGCCGAATGCCCGACATGCCCGGCCTGTTGCGCGCCTATCTCGCGCTCGACAAGCGCCGCAAGGCCGGCGGCCTCTCGCCCGAAGAGGCCGCGCGCTGGTCTCAGCTCAAGGCCACGCTGAATCGCCACTTCCAGCCGGGCGTGGCGGATCAGCACGCGATGCGCCGAGAGTCGGTGCGCGTGCCGCTCGAGCTCAACGTCGATTTCGAGTCGCGCGGCGAGATCGGCCGCTGCCTGATGACGAACCTCTCCGCGGGCGGGCTGTTCGTCGCGACCGACGCGCCGCTCCCGATCGGCACGCCGTTCAACCTGCACATCCGCGTCGAGAAGACCGGCGAGCTGCTCGAGCTTCCCGGCGAGGTCGTCTCCATGAACGTGAGCGCCAATCTGGCGAGCCCGGAGCGGGGCATGGGCATCCGCTTCCTCAACCTCGACGACAGGCAGCGCGCGCAGGTCGCGGAGCTCTACGAGGCTGCGATGAGCAAGGCGATCGGGGGCACGCCTTCCGACGAGCCGTAAACCACGCGGCGTGACGCGGTTGACAGCGCGCTCGGTTCCTGCTTCTCTGCGGCTGCGCGCTGCGCGCGGGATTCCGCGCGCCCGCCATCGTCAGCGGATGAGACCGGTGAACCACCGGATGAATCGGGCGGTCCGAGCGATCCGGGCGGTCCGGATGAACCGGGCGATCCGGCGAGCGGGGAGCCCTTGCAGCACATCGAGCGACTCACGGCACTGGCCGAGCAAGCGCTTCGCGACGAGCCGCCGAGCCGCGAGGACGCGCTCTGGCTGCTCGACGGCGACGGGGTGCCGCTGCTCCCGCTGCTGCACGCGGCCTTCGTGCCGCGCGAGCGGTACTTCGGCCGCAAGGTCATGGTCCACCTGCTCAACAACGTGCAGAACGGACTCTGCCCCGAGGACTGCGGCTACTGCTCGCAGTCGCGCGATTCCCGCGCCGCGATCCGCAAATATCCGATCAAGAGCGACGCCGAGATCCTCGCGGGCGCGGAGCGCGCCGCGCGCGCGGGTGCGAGCCGCTACTGCATGGTGCTCTCGGGCCGCGGGCCGAGCCTCGAGCGAGCGCGCAAGCTCGCCTCGCTGATCCGCGCCATCAAGGACCGCTACCCGATCGAGGTGTGCCTCTCCTGCGGGCTGATCGACGACGCGCACGCCGAGATCCTCGCCGCGGCGGGCCTCGACCGGCTCAACCACAACCTCAACACCAGCGAGCGACACTACGGCAGCGTGTGCAGCACGCACAGCTATGCGGATCGCGTCCACACGCTCCGCGCGGCGCGCAAATTCGGAATCGAGACCTGTAGCGGATTCATCCTCGGCATGGGCGAGACGAGCGAGGACGTGGTGGAGCTCGCGTTCCGGCTCAGGGAGCTCGAGGTTCCGTCGATTCCGGTGAACTTCCTGATTCCGATCGAGGGCAATCCGCTGCAGGACGACGGCAGCCTGAGCCCCGAGCGCTGTCTGCGGACGCTCGCGTTGGTGCGGCTCGTCAACCCGCGCGCGGAGATCCGCGCCGCGGGCGGGCGCGAGGGGCATCTGCGCGCGCTCGAGGCGCTCGCGCTGTATCCCGCGAACTCGCTGTTCGTCGAGGGCTATCTCACCACCCGCGGCGATGCGGTCGCGCACACCTACCGGATGATTCGCGATGCGGGCTTCGAGGTCGAAGGCAATCCGCTCTACGATGGCGAGCGCGGCGCGCCGACCGGTTTTCGCCTCGCGGGCGGCGACGGGGAGATCCTCAGGCCCGAGGTCGCACGCGCAACCTGAGCGCGCATCGCCGCGGGCCGGCTGCAGCATCCGCAGAGGTCGGCGAGCCATGGTCTCGGTTTCGAGCGCGAGACAGCGCATGCGGCGCGCGTTGGCGGGCGAGCCGGTGGATCGACCTCCCGTCGCATATCTGTTTCTCGGCGGCGCGCACAGCGTGCTGGAGCGGCTCGGCGCACGCATGCGCGGCGCCTACCGCGACCCGCAGCAGATTGCGGGCGCGCAGCTGCTCGCCGCCGAGCTGTTCGGGCACGACGGCGGAATGGTTCCCTGGGGCTGCATGACGATCGAGGCCGAGGCGTTCGGCTGCGCGATCGAGGAGTTCGACGACTACTATCCCCAGGTCGTCGCGCGCCCGCTCGAAGCGGCGCCCGAGCTGGAGCGCCTCCGCGACCCCGATCCCTCCACGAGCGGCCGCATGCCGCTCGTGCTCGAAGCTCTGACCAAGCTGCGCGAGCGCGCAGGCGACGATCTGTTCATCTCGGCGATGGTCGTCTCGCCGTTCCTCGTCGCGGCCGAGCTGCGCGGCATGGCCGCGTTGCTGATGGACTTCATCCGCGACCCGCAATTTGCCGAGGCGCTGCTCGAGCGCGTCACGCAGGGCAGCGCGCGCTACCTGCGCGCCATCCTGCAGACGCGCGCCTGCGACGCGGTCTTCTTCGAGAATGCCGGCGCCACTCGCGATCTGATCGGGCCGAGCCACCTGGCGCGATTCGTGCGGCCATATCACGAGCGCCTCGTCGCCGTGGTTCGCGGCGAGGCGCCCAGCGTGTTTGCGATCGAGCACAACTGCTCGGATCGCCCGTACTTCCAGGAGATGCTCGATTCCGACATCGACGCCGTGAGCTTCGCGTACGCGGACGACCGCGTGATCCGATCGCAACACGGGTGGGACTGCCGGGCCGCACACACCAGGCCGAACGCGTGCCTCGAGCGATTCTGCTTCGAGGGCGCCGCGCGACACGCATCGGTTGCGAGGATCGGCAACGTCGACCACACGCAAATCGTGTTGAGGGCGAGCCCCGACGCCATCTACCGCGAGGCGCGTGCCTGCATCGAGAGCGCGCGCTCGACGCGCTTCGTGCTCAGCACCGGCTGCGAGATTCCGTTCCGGGCGCCCGCGGAGAACATCCGCGCGCTCGCGCGCGCCGCGCAGGCGGGCTACTGAAGGATCCTCGCTCGACTTGGAGTGATGCCATGAGCCGCTACATCGAGACGTTTCGGGGCGTCGTCTATCCCTGGCACTGCGACCACCAGGGCCACATGAACACGATGCACTACGTGGGCATGTTCGATCAGGCGTTCTGGCACCACGTCTCCGCGCTCGGCTTCACGCGTGAGCTCATGGCGCGCTGCCGCAGCGGGTTCGTCGACGTGCGCGACACGATCGAGTACACGGCCGAGCTGGGCGTGGGGAGCCTCGTCGCGATCGAGAGTGGCCTGCGCAAGGTCGGGACCACCTCGATGACCGCGATCCACCGCATGCGCAACGTCGAGACGGGCGAGCTCGCGGCGACCTCCGAGAAGATCTCGGTCTACTTCGATCTCGAGGCGCGCTGCAAGACCGCGTTTCCCGTCGAGCTGCGCGGAAATCTCGAGGGGAACCTCGTCGACGCCGACGACTGATCGGGCGTGGGTTCGCTCGCGACGTGGGCGACTGAGCGCGCATGCCCACGCCGACGCGGAGCGGCGCGGGCAACCTCCAATCCATCGCGGGCTTCGACACCGAGCGGCGCGAGCGGGCGCTCGCGAGCGCAAAGCCCGAGCGGCGCGCGCTACTTGCGATCGATCGCGAGCTCTTCGAGCTGCGCGCCGCTCGCGAGCGCGTCGCGCACCCACTTGGGCGGTCGGCCCTTTCCCGTCCAGGTGTCGGAAGAGTTGTTCGGGTTGCGGTAGGCGGGGCCGCCCCTCTCCGCGAGCGGCCGGTGCGAGCGCGCGAGCCCGCGCCGCCGCTTGATCTCGCTTCGCACCTGGCGCTCGAGGTCACGGAGCTGCTGATCGTTGAACAGGCTGAAATCGAACGGCTTGAGGGCGGGCACGGCTTCCTCCCGAGGCGCGGACCGAGCCCATCTACGTCCGTCTTGCCGGCTCGCACTGTGAGGCGGATCACGGAAGTGGCGCGCCGCCACGCCTGCCTCCGTGCATCGCGCGCCGAAGTGCGCGGATATGCGTTCTCCCCTCTTTGAGCGCCGAGCACCCACGCGAAAGCTGCGCGGGCTCGTGGGCGCCGCCCCCTCAGCGAACCATGTAGACCTTGCGCACGGTCTCGTGCACCCTGCAGGTGCCTTTCCAGCCCGCCGGGAAGAACGCGGACGTTTCGGGAGCGATCTCGACGACCTCGCCGGAATCCTCGGTGTAGGTGCAGCGGCCTTCGAGGAAGTGGCAGAACTCGTCTCGCGTGACGTGGCATTTCCAGAGCCCCGGCGTGCAGATCCAGAGCCCCGTCTCGGATTCCCCGTTCGGGCCCTTGTGGATCAACACACCCGAGGTTCGGGACTCGCCCTCGATCATCGTCGGGACGACTCCCCAATCGATGAGCTTCTCGACCTGCCTCGGGTTGCGCAGGATCCTGGCGCTCGGCGGCATCTAGGCGTTCTCCTTCAATAGTCGATCGAGTAGCGCGGCGGCGCGCCGCGGGCCGTGGTGGCGGCGCATGTGGGCGCTCGTCGCGGCGAGCCGCTCGTGCATCGCCGTGTCGGTGAGCGCGGTTTCGAGCGCGCGCGCGAGGTCCGCCTCGCTCCAGTCGGAGCGGTGCAGATGCAATCCGTGGCCCGTCTCCTGCGCGCGCATCGCGTTGTCGTGCCCGTCCCACACGTACGGCATCACGATCGCGGGCTTCCCGAAATACAGGCACTCGGTGAAGCTGTTGTTCCCGCCATGGTGGATCACGACGTCGACCTGCGGGATCACCGACGGTTGGGGATACCAGCTCGCGAGGTGGACGTTGGGCGGCGGGGCAGCGTAGCGATCGAGGTAGTCGCCGACGTTGATCAGCGCGCGGTAGGGAAGCTTCGCGAACGCCGCGATGATGCGATCGAACAGCTGCGTGTCTCCCGCCCCGAGGCTGCCGAAGCTCACGTAAGCGAGCGGCGCATCCGCGCGGGCCGCGAACGCGGGCACCGCATAGGGAACCTCATCGCGCACGCAGCCCTCGAGATACTGGAAGCGCGCGGGGTCGAGCGGATGCCGGCGCTTGAACTTCACGGGCTCGGGGTAGAGCAGCAGGTTCAGATGGGGAGACGCCTCGAAGAACTGGCCCAGCGGATATGGGGCTTCGCCGCATTCGACGAGAAACGCGTTGAAGCGCGCGTGGATCGGCGCGATCACCTGCTTGAACCGGCCCTCGAAGGCCTCGAAGCCCGCGCGGTCGTGCTCCGAGCAGCCCGAGAGGTGCGGTGGGATGTCAGGATCCGGAATCTCGTTCTCGCTGCACGAGATGATCCGCACCCATGGCACGCCGTACTGCTTGGCGGCGGGAAACGAGATCACGTTGTCGATGCAGATCAGGTCCGGCCGGATCCGCTGCAGCACGGCCGGCAGCTGCTTCTGCGCCCAGATCGAGGTGTCGACGATCGCCTTCCAACAGTCTGCGATGTAGTTGTCGATCTGCTCGAGCGGAGATTTGTGGAAGTTCGCGAGCTGGCCGTCGACGAAGTCCGCCCAGTAGCGCGCCATCGCCTCGGGGGCCATCGGCTCGCTCATCGCGACCGGATGCGCGTCGAACCCGTAGCCCTCGAACACGCCGACGAAGGCCGGATCGCAGAGGAACACGGGCTCGTGGCCGAGCTCGCGGCAGGCCTGCGCGATGCCCACCGAGTTCAGCGCGGGGCCGTAGGCTCCTTCGGGAAAGAAGGCGATGGTCTTGGCGCTGCTCACCGGTTCCGGGGCTCCGACGGGCCGAGGCGCCTGTTGGGGGTCGCGCTCGCTCCCGCGAAGTGCCCGAGTGTGAGCCACGCCGACCCCCACGTCGAGAACCCGCCGCGAGCCGCGCTGTAAACCGAAGTCCTCCGGCGCGGTTGACGGCGCGCTAGCCTACCACCTCACCGCCGTTCCGCGCGGCCCAGGGAAGTGCCATGCAGGTGACACTGCCGATCAGCACGAACTCCGATTCCGGCGAGGTCGTCCGCGGTCGGCAAGGGCGGGCTGGAACACGATCTGCCTCCGGAGTCGGAGGGTCTGTCCGTACCGACGGTGCGCGCCGAGGGCCGCGGTCGCGCCGGACGAGGGGAGGCCTGAAGGCGACA
>DASPGF010000313.1:0-3390 GCA_035620755.1 Myxococcota bacterium | reverse complement strand
AGCCGATCTCGGTGTCGGTGGCGTCATGTCGATCGCGCGCGCGCGCCTCGCCGATGTAGTAGCGCGGACGCTCGACGCGCATGCGCAGCGCGGTGCCGATCGCGAAACCGAGCGCGCCCGCGAGCAGCAGCGCGATCCAGGCGATCCGCAGCAGCTTCAACGCGGCACCTCCTCGCTCACGCGAGCAGCGCGAGCAGATCCTCGCGCGTGAGCGCGCCCGTCGCGGTGCCGAGTGCGGCCTCGCTCAGCGCGCGCTTCCGCTCCTGCAGCGCGAGGATGCGCTCCTCGACGGTGCCTTCGGCGACCAGCCGGTACACCATCACGGGACGCGCCTGGCCGATGCGATGTGCGCGGTCCGCAGCCTGGTCTTCGGCGGCGGGGTTCCACCAGGGGTCGAGGATGAACACGTGGTCGGCCGCGGTCAGGTTGATGCCGATTCCACCGGCCTTGAGCGACGCGAGCAGCACGGGCGGGCCCTCCGCATCCTGGAAGCGCTCGACGACGCCGCCGCGGTCGCGCGTGTTGCCGTCGAGCCGCGCGAACGCGATGCCGGCCGCCGCGAGATGGGGCTCGACGAGATCGAGCAGCGACGTCCACTGCGAGAACACGAGCGCCTTGTGCCCCTCCGCGAGCACCTCGTCGAGAAACTCGAGCAGCAGCTCGATCTTCGAAGAGCTCGCCGCGCTCTGCCCGGGCACGAGAGCCGAGTGGCAGGCGGCCTGCCGCAGCCGCAGCAGCACCTCGAGCGCCTGCATCACGCTCGCGCCCGACGACAGCTGCGCGACCACGCTCTCGAGCGCCGCGGCGCGAATCGCGTCGTAGAGGTCGCGCTCGCTCTCGCTGAGGGTCGTGTGCAGCACCACGTCGGTGCGCGGCGGCAGCTCCGGCGCGACGTCGCGCTTGAGCCGGCGCAGCACGAACGGGCGGATCCGCTCGCGCAGCCGCGCTGCAGTCTCGGCATCGCCCGCTCCGATCGGCTTTGCGTAGCGCTCCTCGAAGTCGCGCCGAGCGCCGAGCAGGCCGCGGTTGATGAAGTGGAACTGGCTCCAGAGCTCGTCGAGGCGGTTCTCGACCGGCGTGCCGCTGAGCGTGATGCGGAAGTCGCCGCGCAGCCGATAGGCGGCCTGCGTGACCTTGCTGTCGGGGTTCTTGATCGCCTGGGCTTCATCGAGGATCAGCGTATCCCAGTACTCGGCCGCGAGGACGTCGGCATCGATGCGCAGGATCGCATAGCTCGTCAGCGTGACGTCGGCGCGCCGGCTCAGCGCGCGCGCGGGCCCGTGGTACACGTCGAAGCGAAGCCCCGGGCGGAAGCGCGCCATCTCGTCGGCCCAGTTGTGCAGCACGCTCGTCGGCACGACCACGAGCGTTCGGCCGCGCAGTGCGCAGAGCGCCTGCAGCGTCTTGCCGAGCCCCATGTCGTCGGCGAGCAGCGCGCCGAGCTGCGCGTCGCGCAGCGCGCACAGCCAATCGATGCCGCTCCGCTGGTAGCTGCGCAGCGTCGCGGTCAGGTCCAGCGGCAGGCTCGCCGCGGGAATCGAGGCGAGCTCGTCGACGCGCGCGCGCAGTGCCTCGACGGCGGGCGGAATCTCGAGCTGCATCGACTCGCAGAGCCGGCCGAGATC
The DNA here is from genome assembly GCA_035620755.1 of Myxococcota bacterium. GTDB lineage: Bacteria > Myxococcota_A > UBA9160 > UBA9160 > SMWR01 > JACZVU01. The sequence continues at coordinate 1,765 of DASPGF010000313.1, read as the reverse complement.
CGGCAGCGCGCAGCGCGGCAGCTCGCCCGACGCCTCGCGCGCCGCGAGCAGGTCGGCGATGCGGTCGCCGAAGCGGCGCAGCCAATCCTCGGGCAGCGGAGCCACGCCGCCGCCGAGCAGCGGCACGAGCGACACGCCCGCCTGCCAGGCCGCGAGAACCTGCAGCGGGTCGGCGCGGCGCACGCGCGTGGCGCCGGCCGCGGTAGGCTCCGCGCACTCGAAGTGCAGCTCGAAGCCGCTCGCGCGGATCTCGAGGCGCGGCTCGACGGCGGGCGCGAGGTAGAAGTCGGCGTGGCCCGCGCCGCGGATCTCACCGTCCCAGCGCTCGAGCCGGCTCGCGAACTCGACGGCCTCCCGGCCGCGCAGCCGCAGCTTGCGGCCGGGGACCAGCTCGAGCTCGTGCTGCAGGCGTCGCAGCAGCTGGCGCTCCGCGACCTCGTCGCGCAGCGGCACCCGGCTGCCGAGCAGCTTGAGCTGCGAGCCGTCGACGCGCGCGATCGGCGGGTCGCCATAGACGAGCGTCGGCAGCACGACGAGCGCGTCTTCCTCGCGCGCGACGTCGATCAGCAGCCGCGGCGCCTCGTGGACGGTGCGCGGCAGCCGCTTGGTCTCGATTGCCACTGGAATCCGCTGGCGCAGCGAGGGCAGGATCTCGGTCACCAGTTCGAACACGTTGTCCGCCTCGAAGGCGCGCCCGCGCGTGAGCTGGTCGAGCTCGCGACCCGTGAGGTTCGTATCGCCGACGGGCCGGAGCGTGTCGCCGCACAGCACGACACCGTTGTGGAACACCTCGGTGATGCTCGGATCGCGCTCGACGAACAGCCGGAAGCCGTCGCCCTCGTCGACCACGCGGCCGTGCGGCACGACGCGCTCCGCCGAGGTTCGAACGGGCAGACCGTCGAGCAGCACGTCGCCCGCGGCCTCGAGCGCGCGCAGCAGGCCCTCCATCAGGCCGCGCGGGATCGGGCCGTGGACGCGGGAGCCGAGCACGTGCTCGACCTCGAGATCCGCCTCGGTGGCGATGAACTCGGGGCCGTCGACGCGCCCGGCCGCAACCGAGGCGAGCGCGGCGCGCAGCGGCGGCGAGTCCGCGCCCGCCACCACGACGCGCTCGAGCGCGAGGCCGGCCTTCTGCCGGCTGAAGCGGTAGCCGATCCGGCCGCGCGCGCGGTCGCCCGCGGGCAGGCTCAGACCCTCCTGGTGCGCTTTGCGCAGCGCGATCACCGCCGCGGCGACGTGCTCGCAGGGGTTCTCGCGGCTGTCGCACTCGCAATCCCAGTCGTCGTCGGCGGGGTAGAGCGTGACGAGCGGGCAGACCAGGCCCCCGCGCGTCGAGATCCGGATCGCGATCTCCTTGCGGTCGACGCGCTCTCCCGTCGCGCAATCCGCTCGCGAGAGCTCGACGCCGCGCGACCACGCGCTCGACGAGCAGGCCTCGCGCACCGCCTCGAACAGCGTCTGGACGGAGGCGGGCAGCATCACGCGCGCTCTTTGCGCAGCGCTTCTTCGATCTCGAGCCCGAGCCGCGCGAGCAGCGAGAACGCCGAGGCGCGATCGTCCTCGCGCACGCGCTCGCGCAGCGCGCGCCGGCCGCCGAGCTGCTCGATGCCGAACGCGCCGTAGCGCCGCTCCAGCGCGCCGATCAGCAGTGCCTCGCGGCCCCGCAGGCGCCGCTCGCGCAGCGCGTCGCCGTCGATCAGGCGCCGGCGATGGGCGTCGATCGCGTCGATCAGCTCGCGCACGCTCGTGCCGTCGCGGCCCGAGG
>DASPGF010000312.1:0-5187 GCA_035620755.1 Myxococcota bacterium | reverse complement strand
TCTCGAGCGCGCGCAGCTCGTCCGCGGCCGCCTCGGCGTCGCGCTGCTGTGCGAGCCACTGCGCGTCGAGGCGCTCGAGCTCGCCGCGCCGCGCGGCGATCGTCTCGGCGAGCGACTCGCGCTCGCGGCGCCCGAACTCGATCTGCCCCTCGCAGTGCTTGATGTCGGTGCGCAGCGCCAGCAGGCTCTCGTTGCCGTGCGCGAGCATGCGCTCGGACTCGACGAGCTCGAGGCGCTTGGTGTGGGCGCGCAGCTCGCGCTGCGCGAGCTCCGCCTCGAGATCCGCGAGCTCGGCGCCGAGCGCCGCGACGCGTTGCTGCGCGGCGGCGCGCTCCTCCCCGAGCGCGCTGCGCTCGCTCGCGGCGATCGCGAGCTCGAGCACGCGCAGCGTCTCGCGCAGCCGCTTGTAGCGCGCGGCCTTCTTCGCCTGGCGATCGATCGAGTTGATCTGCCGGCGGATCTCGGCGAGCACGTCGCTGATCCGCAGCAGGTTCTGCTCCGTCGAGGCGATCTTCGACTCGGCCTCGCGGCGGCGCGCCTTGTACTTGCCGATGCCCGCCGCCTCCTCGATCAGGATGCGGCGCTCCTCGGGCTTGGCGGAGACGATCTCCGCGATCCGCCCCTGCTCGACGATCGTGTAGCCCTTGGTGCCGATGCCGGTATCGCGGAAGAAGTCGTGCACGTCGCGCAGCCGGCAGGGCGTGCGGTTGATCAGATACTCGGATTCGCCGCTGCGGAACAGGCGGCGCGTGATCTGGATCTCCGGGTAGGCGGAAAACGCGGGCGGTCCGTCGCCGCCGGCGTTGTCGAAGGTGAGGACGACCTCGGCCAGGCCGACCGCGCTGCGGCCCTCGGAGCCCTGGAAGATCACGTCCTCCATGCCCTTGCCGCGCAGGCGCCGCGGCGACTGCTCGCCCATCACCCAGCGCATCGCGTCGACGACGTTGGATTTGCCGCAGCCGTTCGGGCCGACCACGGCGGTGACGCCGGGCTTGAAGACGAGAGCGGTCTTGTCCACGAACGACTTGAAGCCGTGCAGCTCCAGCGACTTGAGCTTCACTCGATCCTCGCTGCACCCATTTCAACTACTCCGCTCCGACTGCTCCGCTCGGTCCGCCCCGCGAGCTTCGCGCGGGCCTGCGCGATCGCGGTCGCGCCCCGCACGCGCGTCGCCCGCAGGCGCTCGCGCGGGCGGTCGGACCGCGCGCGCTCGCGCATTCGACGACGCCGGGTGGAGGTCTTGGGGGGCCCCAGATTGGTACCACCCCGAGGCGATGCCCTGCAACCGAGATGCGCGCGAAAGACCGCCGCTCGCCCGAGCCGTTGCGCGGCCTCGGGCCCGACCTCATCCCGCCGCGGCTGCGCGCGCGGGCTCGGCGCGGTACTGCAGCCGGTAGAGCCGGTGATAGACGCCCCCGAGCGCGAGCAGCTCCTCATGGGAGCCCGACTCCACGATGCGGCCGCGGTGGAGCACGTAGATCCGGTCTACGTCCTGGATCGTTGACAGGCGGTGGGCGATCGCGATCGCGGTCCGGCCCTGCATCAGGTTGTGGATGCCGCGCTGGATCAGCGCCTCGGTCTCCGTGTCGATCGAGCTCGTCGCCTCGTCGAGCAGCAGCACGTCGGCGCCGTGGGCCACCGCGCGCGCGAACGAGAGCAGCTGCCGCTGCCCCGCGGAGAGGTCCGCGCCGCGCTCGCGCAGCTCGGACTGGTAGCTGCGCGCCCGCTGCTCGATGAAGCGGTGCGCCTCGACCGAGCGCGCCGCGCGCTCGATGTCCGCCGCGCCGAGGTCGCCGCGCCCGAGGCCGATGTTCTCGGCGATGCTGCCGCTGAACAGGAACACGTCCTGGAGCACCGTCGCGACGCGGCGGCGCACCTCCGCCTGCGGGATCGATCGCAGATCCTGGCCATCGAGGAGCACCCGCCCCCGCTGCGGGTCGTAGAGCCGCGTGAGCAGCTTGATGAGTGTCGTCTTGCCCGAGCCGGTCGCGCCGACGAACGCCACCTTCTCGCCGGGCGCGAGCGCGAACGACACGTCCTCGAGCACCCAATCGGCGTCGTGGTAGGCGAACCAGACGCCCTCGAACGCGACCGCGCCGCGCCGCTCACTGCGCGCGCGCGCCGGGACCGCGATGCCGTCGCCCGTGTCGACGATCGCGGGCCGGCTGTCGAGCAGCTGGAAGATGCGCTCCGCGCTCGCCATCGAGCTCTGCATCACGGAGTACTTGGCGGACAGATCGCGCAGCGGCGTGAAGAAGCGCCGCATGTAGTCGATGAAGATGTAGAAGATTCCGACCTCGGCGAGGCGGAACCCGTAGCCGAGGATCACCGCGAGCGTGAGGTTCTGGGCGACTTCGACCACCGAGAACAGCCGCGCCTCCCAGCGGTTCGAGCTCTGCCAGGCGTTCCGGTTCAGCGCGTTGAGCTGCGCGAACTCGGCCGCATTGCGCTGCTCGCGCGCGAACAGCTGCACGACCTTCATGCCGCTGATCGTCTCCTGGAGCTGCGCGTTGATTCGCGCGATGCGCAGACGCGTCTCGCGAAACGCGTCGCGCACCTTGAGCCGGAACACCACGGCCGCGACGGCGAGCAGCGGCACCACGGCGAACGTCGCGAGCGCGAGCTTCCAGCTGATCGCGAACAGCACGGCCGCGAAGCCGAGCATCTTCAGCAGATCGGTGATCAGCGCCACGAGCCCCGACGAGAACATCTCCGCGAGGTTCTCGACGTCGTTGGTCGCGCGCGTGACGAGCCGGCCGACCGGATGGCGATCGAAGAATCCCAGGTGCAGGCGCTGGATGTGATCGAAGATCGCGACGCGCAGATCGCGCATCGCGAGCTGACCGACCCAGGCCGACAGGTACATGTAGGCGAACTGCAGCGCGGCGAGCGCGAGTGACACCAGCGCGTACAGCAGCACGAGCCAGCCGAGCGGCGACACCGCGCTCGGCGGATCGAGCGCGCCCGCCGCCCAGCGCGACAGCTCACCCGTCGCGCGCGCGACCGCGCTCGTCGCATCCGTGGAGCCCTGCGCGGCCGCGGCGCCGAACACGCCGTCGATGCCGTGTTTGATGATCCACGCGGGCGCGAGCTCGAGCGCGAACACCGGCGCGAACAGCAGCAGATCGAGGGTGAACAGCGCGCGGTACGGGCGTAGGTACGGCCACAGCCGCCACAGCAGGCGCGCGTCGTAGGCCTTGCCGAGCGCCTGCTCGTCGTGCACCGCATCCGCGCTCACGCGACCGCCCCCATCTCCTCGAGCTCCTCCTCAAGCGCCTGCTGGCGCGCGGTGCGCGCGTAGAAGCCACCCGCGAGCAGCAGCTCGCGGTGGCTGCCGCGCTCGGCGATGCGCCCGCCTTCGAGCACGACGATCTGGTCGCAGTCGCGAACACTGCTGATGCGGTGCGAGATGCAGATTGCGGTTCGCCCCGTGAACACCTCGGCGAGGCCGCGCTGGATCGCCTGCTCGGTCGCCGCGTCGACGCTCGAGAGCGTGTCGTCGAGGATCAAGATGCTCGGATCGAGCGCGAGCGCGCGAGCGAGCGCGGTGCGCTGACGCTGTCCGCCCGAGAGCATCACGCCTCGCTCGCCCACGAGCGTCGCGAGGCCCTGCGGAAAATCGATCAGGTCCTTGGCGAGCTGCGCGCACTCCACCGCCTGCGCGACGCGCTTTGGATCGGGCTCGCGCAGCCCATAGGCGACGTTTTCCGCGATCGACATCGAGAACAGGAACGAATCCTGCGGAACCATCGCGATGTTCGAGCGCAGCGCCTGCAGCGCGATCCGATTCACGTCGATGCCGTCGATGAACAGGCGGCCGTCTTCGACCTCGAACAAGCGCGGAATCAACGACGCGAGCGTGCTCTTGCCCGCGCCGACGGGCCCGACGATGCCGAGCGAGGTTCCCGCCGGAATCACGAGCGAGATGTCGCGCAGCGCGGGCTCGCGATCCGACCCCGTGTAGCGGAACGTGAGATTGCGGAACTCGATCTCCCCGCGCAGCCTGCCGACGGCGAGCGCATCGGGCCGGTCGGCGATCGACGGCTCGGTCGTGAGCACCTCGTCGATGCGCTGCATCGCGGCCGCGCCGCGCTGGATCAGCGAGAACGCCCAGCCCATGATGAAGGTCGGAAACGTGAGCTGATAGATCAGCATCGCGAACGTGAAGAATTCCTCGACCTGCATCCGGCCCGCGAGGATCTTCGCGCCGCCGACCCAGAGGATGATCAGCATCGCGAGGCTCGGCAGCAGCGCGGTGATCGCGGGCATCGCGCCGCTCACGCGCACGAGCTTGAGCTGCTTGTGGAACAGGCCCTGGTTCGACCTCGCGAAGCGGGCGCGCGTCATCCCCTCCATCGCGTGCGTCTTGACCACAGCGATGCCGGAGATCGTCTCCTGCAGCTGGTTGGAGAGCTCGCCGAGCCCTTCCTGCACCGCGATGTTCCAGCGATGCAGCGCGCGCCCGAAGCCGCGCGCGAGCACGATGAACACCGGATAGGGCAGCAGCACGAGCAGCGCGAGCTGCCAATCCTTCGAGAACATCATCGCGAGCGCGCCCGCGTAGAGCAGCGGGCTCTGCACCGCCGAGAGCAGCCCGGGCCCGAGCAGCATCCGCACCGAGTTGAGATCGTTCACGCAGCGGCTCATCAGGTCGCCCGTGCGCCAGCCGAGATAGAACGACTGCGGGAGACGCTGCAGGTGCGCGAACAGGTCGTTGCGCATCTCGTACTCGACCTGGCGCGCGGCGTTGAACACGAGCACGCGCGAGTAGTAGCGGAACACGCCGCTCAGCGATCCGACGAGCGCGAGCCAGAGCGCGAGCTTTACGATTGCGGCGGCGGGCGCGCCGCGCTCGATCGCACCGACGGTGCGACCCGTGAGCTCCGGTACGATCAGGAAGGTCGCGACGTAGGCGAGCGTGACCGCGACCCAGATCGCGTAGAACGCGCGGCTGCGCGCCACATACACCGAGAGCCGTGCGATGGCCGCGCGCGCGGAGCTGCGGCCCGCACGCTGCGCCGCGATCGGCGCTGCGGTGCTCACCGGTGGTACCACGCGGCGAGGCGTCGGCGATCGAACCGGAGCCACCACGCCGCGAGCGCGAGCGCGTTTCGAAACAGCGTTTGAGCGACCCCGTGCGAGCGGTAGCGACGGGCGGACGTGAGCACTGGCAGGTCGAGCAGTGCG
>DASPGF010000311.1:0-10110 GCA_035620755.1 Myxococcota bacterium | reverse complement strand
CCGGGGCGGCGCTGCGCCCAATCGCCGATCACGCGCACCTCCTGATCGATCAGCCAGTCCGCGGCGCGCACCAGCGCGGGGTGGTCGGGCGCAAGCCCCGAATCGCCGAGCGCGATCACCGCGAGCGCGGTGTCCCAGATCGGCGATTGACAGGCCTCGATGCGCCGTGTGCCGTTCTCGACGATCGTGAAGCCCTCGAGGCCCGCGAGCGCCTTCGCGATCACGGGGTGATCCATCGCGTAGCCCAGCAGGTGGAGCGCCATCACCGAGTAGACCCACGGCGGCTGGATGCCGCCCCAGCAGCCGTCGGCCTCCTGCCGCCGCACGATCCATTCGATCGCGCGGCGGTAGCAGTGCTCGCGCAGCCTGCGGATGGGGCGGCGCTCGTAGAGCTTGAGCAGCCGATCGAGCTGCTGGAAGCGGCCTGGCCATGTCGAAATCGAATCGCGCGGCGGCGCGGGGGCAAAGGTTCGCAGCTCGTCGATCGCGAAGCCGATCGGGCGCACGGGCTTGAGCGATGCGACGACCGTGAGCGGCACGATCGTCTGCCGCGCCCAGCAGCTGAAATCGTAGATGTTCAGCGGGAACCAGCTCGGCAGCAGGATCATCTCGGGCGGCATGGTCGGCAGCTCGTCCCATGACCACAGGCCGAACAGCGACATCCACAGCCGCGTGAACACGCGCGTGCGCTCGAGGCCGCCGAGATCGCGGATGCACTCCGCGGCGCGCTTCATGTGCGCGGCATCCGCGGGGTCGCCGGCGAGCCGCAGCGCGACGTAGGCCTCGCTGCTCGTCGAGATCTCCGGCGGGCCTTCGAAGTAGTTCGCCCACGAGCCATCGCTGCGCTGCTGGCTGCGGATCCAGCGCGCGCTCTGCTCGCTCTGCAGCGCGGTGCGGATGCCGAGGAATTCGCGCAGCATCAGGTCCTCGGCGTCGATCGACACGTTGGTGTCGAGCGCGCCCTTCCACCAGCCCGCCTCGTCCTGCAGCGAGAGCAGGTGCTGCTGCGCGCGCGCGATCGCCGCGAGCGTCTTCGACTGCGCGTCGGTGATGATCTGTGTGACCAATTTCGGCTCCTGGGTCGGGGGAGTCTATCACGCCGTCCGACGGCGCATCGCTAGGCGGCTGCCGCCTCGGGGATTCGATCGCTCACGCCGACGGCCTGCAGCGCGATGCGCGCCGCGCGGTTTCCGCTGCGCACCGCGCCCTCCATCGTCGCGGGCCAGCCGGTATCCGTCCACGCGCCCGCGAGCGCGATGCCGCGCACGCCGGTCTGCGCCTTGGGGCGCAGCGCGGCCGTGCCGGGCGCCGCGCGGAACGTCGCGGCGCGCTCGCAGGTGACGAAGAACTCGAGGATCCGAGCGTCGCGCGCGGCCGGGAACAGCTGCTGCAGCGCCGGCTCGAACTCGGCGCGCAGCTTCTCGCGCGAGCTTCCGACGTAGGCATCGGCGACCGACAGCGAAACGGTCAGGCACTGTCCGCGCTTCACGCCCGCCGCGGCCGTGCGGTCGAAGATCCATTGCATCGGCGTCGCGACGCCCGCCGCGAACGGCTCCCGCATCACCACGCGGTCGTAGACGATGTGCAGGTTCACGATCGGCGAGACGCCGAGCGCGCGCAGCGCTGCGCGGTCGACCTTGGCCGCGTCGGGAAGGATCTGCGCAGCGACGTCGTGCGGCGTCGCGACGATCACCGCATCGAAGGCGTGCGCGCCGCCGCGCGCGCGCAGCGAGAGCTCGCCGCGCGGGCCGCACTCGACGCCGTCCACGGGCTCGCGCAGCCGCAGCTCGGCGCCGAGCTCGGCGAGAGCTCGCCGCGCGGGCTGCTCGTGCAGCTGCGTGAGCGGCACCTTGGAGATCCCGATCTCGCCCGCGCGCGCATCGCGAAGCAGGCCGACCTGGAAGACCATCGCAGCGAGCGCGAGCGACGCGTCCTGCGGGCGCAGGTTGATCGTCGCGCGCGTGAACAGATCCCAGAAGCGCTCGATCGCGGCCTCGCTCTGGCCGCGCTCGCGCAGCCAGTCGCCGAAGCTGCGCGCGTCGAGCTTCGGGTCGTCGGGGTCGAGCGCGCGCAGCGCGAGCGCCGCGCGCGCGATGCGCGCGCGATCGAGCAGGCTCACGTGCGTGTAGCGCAGCAGGCTGCCCGCGAGGTGGAGTGGCGCGGGCAGCGCGCCGCACCGCAGCCGCAGCGCGCGGCGGCCGGGCATCAGCACGGGGATGTCGAGCTTTTGCTGGAGCGTGACGAGCTCGAATGCGCCGAGCCGACGCAGGAATGCGATGTAGCTCTCGCAGCAGCGCAGGAACACGTGCTGGCCGTTGTCGATCCACAGGCCGTCGCGCTCGCTCGACCAGGTCGCGCCGCCGAGGCGCGTGCGCGCCTCGAATAGCGTGACGCGCGCGCCCGCATCGCCGCAGGCGATCGCCGCGCTGAGCCCCGCGAGCCCGCCGCCGACCACCGCGATCCGACGCTCGCTCATGCGCGCGCTCCGGAGCGTGCGGGCGCGAGCAACAGCGCCACATAGCGCCGCGCGAAGTCGCGGCGGGTCGCACGGGGTGGGCCCGCCATCACGTCGTACGAGGCGCGCGCGATCGCGTCGAGCGCGGCGCGCCCGCCCGCGACGAAGCCCGCGATCGCGAGGCGCGCGCGACCGCGCAGCGAGCGCACGAGCGGGACGCCCTCGTCGAGCAGACCGTGCGCGCGCTCGCACTCGAAGCGCAGCAGCTCGCGCAGCGCGGGGCTCGCGCGCCCGGCAGCGAGATCGGTCTCGCGGCAGCCGAACTTCGCGAGATCCTCGCCCGGGATGTAGATCCGCCCCGCCGTGTAGTCCTCGCGCACGTCCTGCCAGTGCTCGACGAGCTGCAGGCCGCTGCAGACCGCGTCGGATTGGCGGATGCGCTCGGGCGTCGCGGCGCCGAACACGTGCAGCACGAGCTCCCCGACGGGGTTCGCGGAGAGCGCGCAGTAGTCGAGCAGCTCGCGGTAGCTCTCGCAGCGTCGTTTGCGCTGATCGAGCCGGTTCGCGTCGATCAGCCGGTGGAACGGCGCGATCGGCAGCGCGCACGCGCGGATCGTCGGTGCGAGCAGCTCGATCACCGGATGGCGCGCGCGCGCACTCGCGGGGATGCCGCCATCGCCCGCTGGAACGTCGGCAACGCGGATTCCGTCCGGATCGGAGTCCGCGCAGCCGTCGAGCTGACGCTGCAGCTCGTCGAGCAGCGCGAGGCGGTCGCCGCGCGCGGCGTCGCCGATCTGGTCGGTGAGCCGCGCGAAGCGGTAGATCGCCATCAGGTGGCGCCGCTGCTCGGCGGAGAGGATGCGCAGCGCCACGGGGAAGTTCTCCGTGTCGGCGCGCGCGGAGATGACGTCCGCGGCGAGCTCGCGCCGATTGGCTTCGAGCAGATCGAGTGAGCGGGTGTGCACGGGGCCCCTGCTAGTGGGAGGCACCCGGGTCGGCGCGGCCCAGGATGAGCTCTGCGACCGCGCGCAGACCCGAACGCTGGCGCTCGCGCACCGCGGCGCCCGCGCCGAAGATGTCGAGCATCAGATTCCCGTCCATCTGCGAGATCAGGCCGTTCGCGTACTCCGCGGCCTGCTGCGCGTCGCCGAGCACCTCGGCGAGCGCGGCCTCGACCTCGGCGCTGAACGCCTCGTGCAGGCCGAGCAGCTCGTCGCGCACCGGCTCGGACTGCTCGGGCGACTCGAGCACCCAGTTGACGAACGCGACGATGTTCGGCCGGTTCTGCTCGACGAAGCGCTCGTAGTAGCCGATCAGCTCGAGGATCCGCTTGCGCGGCTCGAGATGCCGGAGCTGGCGGCCGAGGCCTTCGCGAAACGGCACGACGAACTGGCGCGCGGCCGCTCGGAACAGCGTGTCCTTGTCCGAGAAGTGCCAGAAGACCGCCGCGCGGCTCACGCCCGCCTTGCTCGCGATCTGGGTCACGCTGGTGCGCGCATAGCCGCGTCGCATGAACAGGCTCATCGCCGCCTGCAGGATCCGATCCTGCGTCGCGGCCTTGCCCTGCTGCGAGGCGACCTTGTCGGAGCCGTCCGCCGTGCCGTGCTCTGCGGCCATCGCGCCCTCCAACGTTCGGTCCCGAGTTGCGGCCGATTTGACGCATCGCGCGCGCGGATCGTTGCAGCGCGCGCCTCTCACCGCGCCGAGGATCGAGCCGAATGCGCGCGCGCGCAACCCCATGCGCCCGGCGCTGCGAGGCGCGCTTGCGTCGTCCGCGGATGCTCCCTTCCAAGAGGAGCCGGTCCGTCTGCAGCGGGAGAACACGAGCAGGTGCGTCGGCCAGCGAGAGCTCGAGGCCTCAGACGAGCAGCGGGCGGGAGCGACGAGGCGAGCGAGGCCCCGCGGGGCCGGCAGCGTGTAGTCGCGCGCTCAGTCGATCCAGCTGCGCAGCTCGGCGCCGAGCACACGCGGCGCGGCGCGCAGCGCGTCGAGCGACGCGGCGCCGACGAGCAGCGCGATCGAGCGCAGCGACTCGACGAGCGCGGCGGTCGCGTTGAGCACCTCGGGCACGCCGCCCGACGCGAACGCGCGCAGGAATGGCAGCGCGAGCCCGACCGCGTGCGCGCCGAGCGCGATCGCGCGCGCGGCGTCGAGGCCCGTGCGGATCCCGCCCGACGCGATGATCCGAAGGCCCGCGCGCCGCGCATAGGTGATCGATGCGGCGGTGGGGATGCCCCACTCGCGCAGCTCCGCGCCGAGCGCCTGCTGGCGCGTGCCGCCGCGCATCGACTCGATGCCGGTCCAGGTCGTGCCGCCCGCGCCCGAGGTATCGACCCACTCGACGCCGACCGAGGCGAGCCGCGCGAGCGTCGCGGGCGACAGCCCGCATCCCGTCTCCTTGACGACGATCGGCACGTGCAGCTCGTCGACGAGCTCCGCGATCGCGTCGAGGCAGCCGCGGAAATCGCGATCGCCCTCGTCCTGCACGAGCTCCTGCGCGGGGTTGAGGTGGATGCAGATCGCGTCGGCGCGGATCGCCTCGACGAGCTCGGCGACGCGCGCGACGCCCGCGTCGCGCGCCTGCACGCAGCCGAGGTTCGCGAGCAGGAGGATGTCGGGCGCGACGTCGCGCACGCGAAAGCTCTCGACGAGCTCGGGCTGCTCGAGCATCGCGCGCTGCGAGCCCACCCCCATCGCGAGCCCGAACTTCTGCGCGGCGGTGGCGAGCGCGCGGTTGAGCTCGCGGCCGTTCGCGGTGCCGCCGCTCATGCCCGAGATCGCGATCGGCGCCTGCAGGCGCCGGCCGAACAGCTCGAGCGAGAGGTCGACGTCGGAGATGGCGAGCTCGGGCAGCGAATCGTGGAGCAGGTGCACCTGGTCGAGCAGGCTGCCGCGGCGGTGCTCGACCTCGCGCTCGGTGCACAGCGCGAGGTGCGCGTCCTTTCTCGCGGGAGTTCCGCTCGCGGCGTCGCGCTCGCTCACGCCATCCCCATCCAGACTTTCGCGGCGATCGCGAGCCGGCGCGGCTTCGAGATGCGCAGCGGCGCATCGAGCCGCGGGAAATCGCGCGCGACCAGCTCGTCGAGGAGCGCGCGGTAGATGCGCCCCATCGCGATGGCGGGTCGCAACGAGCGGCGGTCCTCGTCGGGCAGCAACGCGTCGGCGCGCGCGTAGTAGCCCGCGGTGCGCTTCGCGTTGAAGCTCAGCATCAGGCGCAGGCCGTCGCTGAGCTCGCCCGCGAGCACGCTCTCGCGCGAGAGCGCGAAGCGCGCGAACTCATCGCCCGGCAGGTAGATGCGCCCGCCGCGCGCGTCGACGTGCACGTCGCGCAGCACGTTCGTGAGCTGCACCGCGACGCCGAGCGTCTCGGCGAACTCGAGCGAGCGCGGGTCGCGGAAGCCGAGGATTCGCACCACGAGCAGCCCGACCGTGGACGCGACCCGATAGCAGTAGAGCCGCAGATCGTCGAAGCTGTCGATCGGGCCTTCGCTGAGGTCGAACTCGACGCCCGCGAGCAGGTCGAGGAAGATGCGCTCGGGCAGCCGATAGCGCTCGACCGCGTCGCTGAGCGCGACGCCGACCGGATGGCGCGCCTTGCCGCGATACGCGCCGTCGAGCTCGTCGCGCCAGCGCGCGAGCAGCGCGACGCGGTCGCCCGCGACGCTGGGATCGTCTGCGATGTCGTCGGCGAGCCGGCAGAACGCGTAGATTGCATGCAGCGCGTTGCGCTTCGGCTTCGGCAGCATCCAGAACGCGGAGGCGAACGACGAGCCGCTGCGGCGCGTGATCGCCGCGCACTCGCGATAGGCTCGGGCGATGTCGGGCTCGGAGGGTCTCTCCGCGAGCGGGCTCACGACTTCGCGAGCCAGTCCGCCGTGCGAGCCGCGATCGACTCGGGGTCGATTCCGCCAGCGGTCCATTGGTCCTCGGTCTCGCCGTGCTCGACGAAACGATCTGCGAGACCGCAGACGAGCACGCGCGCGTCGAGCGCGAGCAGCGCGAGCCGCTCGAGCACCGCGCTGCCGAAGCCACCGGTCGCCATGTGATCCTCGACCGTGACGATGCGCGAGCAACGCTCGGCGGCCGCGACGAGGGCCTGGTCGTCGAGGGGCTTGACGAAGCGCGCGTCGACGACGCGAGCGGAGATGCCGCGCTCGGCGAGCCGGTCGGCGGCCTGCTCGGCGGCCGCGACCGCCTTGCCGATCGCGAACAGCGCGACGTCGCTGCCATCGCGCAGCAGCTCGGCGCTGCCGATCGGGATGCGCTTCGGCTCAGCGTCCAGCGCGACGCCGCGCGCGTTGCCGCGCGGGAAGCGCAGCGCGAACGGGACGCCCGAGTCGATGCCGGTCGCGAGCAGGTGCTGGAGCTGGTTGTCGTCGCGCGGCGCGCAGACCACGAGGTTCGGGATCATCCGCAGGTAGCCGAGGTCGAGCACGCCGTGGTGGGTCGGGCCATCCGCGCCGACGAGGCCCGCGCGGTCGATCGCGAACGTGACGGGCAGGTTCTGCAGCGCGACGTCGTGGACGATCTGGTCGAACGCGCGCTGCAGGAAGGTCGAGTAGATCGCGCAGACCGGGCGCAGGCCTTCGGTCGCCATGCCCGCCGCGAACGTCACGGCGTGCTGCTCCGCGATGCCCGCGTCATAGACGCGGTCGGGGAATACCCGCTCGAAGCGGTCGAGGCCCGTGCCATCGGGCATCGCCGCGGTGATCGCGACCACGCGCGGATCGCGCGCGGCGATCTTCGCGAGTGAATCCGCGAAGACCTGCGTCCACGAAGGCGGAGCCGGCTTGCCCGAGCCTGGCAGAGCCTTTCCCGTCTCGGCGTCGAACGGCTTGCAGGCGTGCCATCCGTACGGGTCGGCCTCGGCCGGCGCGAAGCCGTGCCCCTTCTGCGTGATCGCGTGAACCACGACCGGACCGGAGCCTTCGCGCAGCTCCTCGAGCGCGGGCAGCAGCTCGTCGAGCGCGTGCCCGTCGACGGGGCCGATGTACTGAAAGCCGAGCGCCTCGAAATACTTGCGCGCCTGGCCGGTTCGCTTGAGGCCGCCGATGCTCGGGGCGATCGACATGCCGTTGTCGTTGTACACGACGCGCAGGTCGGCACCGAGGTGGCCCGCGTGATTGAGGGCCTCGAATGCCATTCCCGAGGTCGCCGCGCCATCTCCGAGGATCGCGACGCTGCAGCCCTCGCGGCTCTGTCGGCGCAGCCCCTCGGCGACCCCGAGGCTCGCCGAGGCCGACGTGCCCGCGTGGCCCGCGCCGAACACGTCGTACTCGCTCTCGCAGCGCCGCAGGAAGCCGCTCGGTCCATCGGCCTGCTTGACCTTGATGAGCTGCTCGCGGCGCCCCGTGAGCGCCTTGTGGCCGTAGGCCTGGTGGCCGACGTCCCAGACGAGGCGGTCCCGTGGTGTGTCGAACACCCAATGGAGCCCGACCGTGAGCTCGACGGTGCCGAGGCTGCCCGCGAAGTGCCCGCCGCGCTTGGCGCCGAGCCGGATCAGCTCGTCGCGCAGCTCGTCGCAGACCTCCTGGAGCCGATCCCGCGGAACCTGACGCAGGTCGGCCGGCTCGCGGATCTTCGCGAGCAGGCCTTCGCCCGGGTCGCGCCCGCGCGCGACCAATCCGGCGGCTCCGCCGACCCCGGCGGCTCCGCCAACCCCGGCGACTGCGCCGACACGGCCGATTCGCTCGGAGCGATCGACGCGGCTCCGCGGATCGCTCCGCTCGCCGCGGTCGCGCCGCTCGAGTCCGGGCGTGCGCGCGCGTTTGGAATCATCCCCCAGCAACATCGCGCGCAGGGTTCCGGTTCGCGCCGGGGTCGGCAACGGAAACTGCTGACCGATTCGGCCGAATCCGTCAGCACGCGAAGCAATCCCTCAAGAACCGACGCGATTTGAGGTGGAAAAACCTCATTCGATCGCACTCGTGCCAGAACCCGTGGCACAACCAGCCTCGCCGCACCTCGGGCGCGGCCCTCCGACTTTCGGCACGAGCTGTGACCGGAAGCGTCACAGCATTCCGCTCTCATGCCTGCAGCAGCTGCGTGGCATTCCGGATCGGAATCGGGGTCGGGTCATTCGAATCGGAGAACTGGTGGAGCTGGGGAAACTGGGGTTGGGGGAACTGGGACGAATGGGAGAATGGGATGAATGGGGAGACGGGGAGATCGCAGCGCGAGATGGATACGAAAGCGAATGGGAGAATGGGAGACTGGGAGGAATGGGAGACTGCGAGAATGGGAGACTGGGAGATCGGAGCGCGGGATGCACACGAAGGCGAATGCGAGACTGGGAGATAGGAGCATGGGGATGAGTGGAATCGCGAGTGCGATCGAGTCGATCACGGGACGCGCGGCGCTCGCCGACCCGCGCACGCGCTGCGCGGTCTGCGGCTTCAGCGAAGTTCGAACCGACGAGGTGTTCGACCGGGTGTTCGAGCGCGACCAAGCCGGCCGCTGGATGTTCCTCGCCGAGTGTCCGCGCTGTGAGCATCGCTGGACTTCGCGCGAGCCGATCGCGGCGTTCGCGAGCGAGGCGCGGGAGCGCGCCCGCACCGCGCAACGCGTCGAGCGCGGGCGGGTCCAAGAGGTCCGTCCCGCGGCGTGATACCGTCGGGCCGTGAGGCTCCTGCTCTATACCGGAAAGGGCGGTGTCGGGAAGACCACGACGGCCGCGGCCACCGCGGTCTGCGCGGCCGAGCGCGGCCGGCGCACGCTGGTCGTGTCCGCGGATGCCGCGCACAGCCTCGGCGACGTCTTCGAACGCCGGCTCGGGCCCGAGCCGATCGAGCTCGCGCCGCGGCTCGCTGCGAGCGAGATCGACCCGCGCGCCGAGATGCAGCAGCACTGGGGGCGCATCCGCGACTACCTGGTCCTGATGTTCCGCCACCAGGGCATCGAGGACGTGGTCGCCGAGGAGCTCGCGCAGCTGCCGGGGACCGAGGAGATCACGACGCTGCTCGCGGTCGAGAGGCACGCGACCTCGGGTCGCTACGACCTCGTGATCGTCGACTGCGCGCCCACGGATTCGGCGCTGCGGCTCGCCACGCTGCCCGAGGTCGCGCACCGCGCGCTGCGCCTGCTGCTGCCGACGCTGCAGGCGCTCACGCGCATCGGAACACCCGTGGCGCAGAAGCTCGTCTCGACACCGCTGCCGCGCGCCGAAGTCTTCCGCGATGCGGAGACGCTGATCTTCGACAAGCTCACCACGCTGCGCGCTCGAATCACGCACCCGACGACGAGCGTGCGCATCGTCGTGACGCCGGAGCGCATGGTGATCGACGAGGCGCGCCGCGCCTACACGGAGCTCTCGCTGTTCGAGGTGCCGTGCGACGCGGTCGTGATGAACCGCCTGCTGCCCGGAGAGGCCGCGCGCGAGCCGTTCTTCCAGCACTGGGGCCGCGTGCAGGACGAGCGCTGCCGCGAAGTGGAGGAGCTGTTCGCTCCGCTCGCGCTGCTGCGCGCACCCCTGCTCGACGACGAGGCGACGGGCTGCGAGCGGCTCGCGGAGCTCGGGCGCAAGCTGTTCGAGAAGGGAGAGCCCGACGATCGGCTCGGTCGATCCGAGCGCGTGCGCTACGGGCGCGACGCCGCGGGCTACTTCGCGCAGATTCCGCTGCCGAACGCGAGCGCCGATGACGTCGACGTGGTCGTGG
>DASPGF010000310.1:0-3369 GCA_035620755.1 Myxococcota bacterium | reverse complement strand
CCGCGTCGAGAGCTTCTCCTCCGCGCGCTCGAGCTCGACCACCTCGCGCACGAGGATCTTCGGCGGATCGCCCGCCTCGAGCGTTCCCGAGACGAGCAGCGGAATCGGGCCGCTCTCGGCATCGCCCGCGAGCGCAGCCTTGACGAGCTTGGCGTGCTGCGCGTACGGCTCGCTGAAGATCACGAGGTCGAAGCTGCCCTGGAGATCCTCGAGCGTTCCGAATGCCATCAGCGCGCCTCGGCGCGTGCGCGTCTCGCGCAGGTCCGAGAGGATCCCCCCGACGCGCACCTCGCGGCCGTCGAAACGCTCGGCGGCGCCCGACGCGACGTCCGCGAAGCGCGCGAGTCGATCGGCCACCGCCGCGAGCGGGTGGCCCGACACGTAGAAGCCGAGCACCTGCTTCTCGAGGTCGAGGCGCTGGCGCTCGGTCCACTCGGTCGCGTCGGGCAGCGCGGCGGCGCTCACCGCGCTGCTCGCAGCGCCGCCGCCGCCGAACAGGCTGCCCTGGCCGATCTCGCGATCGCGCTGCGCGGCCGCGCCCGTCTCGAGCGCGCTGTCGAGCGCGGCCCAGACCGCAGCGCGGTTGGCGTGCAGCGAGTCGAACGCGCCGCACTTCACCAGGCTCTCGACCACGCGCCGGTTCACGCGCCGGCCGTCGATCCGATCCGCGAAGTCGAACAGGCTCGCGAAGCGGCCCGCGCGTTCGCGCGCGTCGAGGATCGAATCGATCGCCCCCTCGCCGACGTTCTTCACGCCCGCGAGCCCGAAGCGGATGCCTTCGGCGACGACCGTGAAGTCGCGCGCGGAGTCGTTCACGTCGGGCGGCAGCAGCGCGATGCCGCGCTGGCGCGCGTGGTTGATGTAGCGCCCGAGCTTCTCGTTGTTGCCCGCCTCGGTGCTCATCACGGCCGCGAAGTACTCGCGCTCGTAGTTGGCCTTCAGGTAGGCGGTCTGGTAGGTGATCAGCGCGTACGCGGTCGAGTGCGACTTCGCGAAGCCGTAGCCCGCGAACTCGGCCATCAGCTTGAACACCTCCTCGGCCTTGCTGCGATCGATGTTGCGCGCGACCGCGCCCGAGACGAAGCGCTCGCGCTGCTGCTCCATCTCCTTGGCCTTCTTCTTGCCCATCGCGCGGCGCAGCAGGTCGGCCTCGCCGAGGCTGTAGCCCGCGAGCCGGTTGGCGATCTGCAGCACCTGATCCTGATAGACGATCACGCCGAGCGTCTCGGCGGTGAGCTCCTCCAGCTCGGGCAGCAGATACTCGACCTTGGTCAGGCCGTGCTTGCGATTGATGAAGTCTTCGACCATGCCCGAGCCGAGCGGGCCGGGCCGATAGAGGGCGACGATCGGGATCAGCTCCTTGAAGCTCTTCGGCGCGAGCTTCGCGACGAGATCGGTCATGCCGCTCGACTCGACCTGGAACACGCCCTCGGTGTCGCCGCTCGAGAGCAGCGCGTAGGTCCTGGCATCGTCGAGCGGTACGCGCTCGATCCGGAACGCGGGGTCGCGCGTCTCGCGGATGCGGCGCTCGGTGTCGGCGATCGTCGTCAGCGTCTTGAGGCCGAGGAAGTCGAACTTGATCAGCCCGAGCCGCTCCACGCAGCGCATGTCGTACTGCGTCATCACGTCGCCCGACTTCGGGTCGCGGTAGAGCGGCACGCGCTCGATCAGCGGCCGATCACCGATCACGACGCCCGCCGCATGCGTCGAGGCGTGGCGCGTGAGACCCTCGAGGCCGCGCGCGATCTCGAGCAGCTTCGCGACCTGCCCGTCCGCCTCGGCGCGCGCGCGCAGGTCGGCCGACTGCTCGATCGCGGCGTCGAGCGTGATGCCGAGCGTCTCGGGCACCATCTTCGCAATGCGGTCGACGTCGCCGTAGGACATGCCGAGCACGCGGCCCACGTCGCGGATCGCCGCGCGCGCCTGGAGCTTGCCGAAGGTGATGATCTGCGCGACGCGCTTCTCGTCGTCGCCCTCGCCGTTGTAGCGATCGGACACGTACTGGATCACGCGATCGCGGCCGCGCATGCAGAAGTCGACGTCGATGTCGGGCATCGAGATGCGCTCGGGATTCAAGAAGCGCTCGAAGATGATGTCGTACTCGATCGGATCGACGCCGGTAATGCCGAGGCTGTAGGCGACCAGGCTGCCCGCCGCGGAGCCGCGCCCGGGGCCGACCGGGATCTGCTCGCGCCGCGCGAAGTCGATGAAGTCCGCGACGATCAGGAAGTAGCCCGCGAAGCCCATCGGCCCGATCACGCCGAGCTCGTGCTCGAGGCGCTTCTCGTAGATCGAAAAGCGCGGCGGGATCGGCGCGTCGGGCTCGAGCTGCAGCCGCTCGCGCAGCCCGCGCCACGCGGCCGCCTCGAGCACCGCGTTCTTGGTGGTGCCCGCGGGAACCTGGAAATCCGGCAGGTGGTACGCGCCGGTGTCGACGCCGAGATCGAGCGCGCAGCGCTCCGCGACCTCGAGCGTGCTCGCGAGCGCGGAGGGGTGGTCGTGGAACACCTCCGCCATCTCGTCGCCCGATTTGAGGTAGAAGCCCGCGCCGTCGAACTTGAAGCGCGCGGGGTCCTCGAGCGTGCTCGCGGTGCCGATGCACAGCAGCGCCTCGTGGTGCTCGTGATCGCCCTTGCGCAGGTAGTGGCAGTCGTTCGTCGCGAGCAGCGGCAGCCGCAGGTCGAGCGACATCTTCACGAGCTCCGCGTTCACGCGGTCCTGCTCGCCGATGCCATGCCGCTGCATCTCGAGATAGAAGCGGTCGGGAAAGATCCGCGAGAACTCCTCGACGAGCCGCCACGCCTCCTGCACCTCGCCGCCGATGATCGCGCGCGAGATCATCGACGACAGGCAGCCCGAGGTGGCGATCAGGCCCTCGGAGCGCGCGCGCAGCAGATCGAGATCGATGCGCGGGCGGTAGTAGAAGCCCTCGAGATAGGCCTTCGACACCAGGTAGACGAGGTTGCGGTAGCCGGTCTCGTTGCTCGCGAGCAGCAGCAGGTGATTGATCGCGTCGTAGCCGCTCGCGTCCTTCTCGCGCTTCTCCTTCGCGAAGCGCGAGCCCGTCGCGAGGTAGACCTCGCAGCCGAGGATCGGCTTGACGCCCGCTTCGCGCGCGCGCGCGTAGAACTCCACCGCGCCGAACAGGTTGCCGTGGTCGGTGAGCGCCACCGCGGGCATGTCGAGCGCCTTCGCGCGCTCGAACAGCGCGTCGAGCTTGATCGCGCCGTCGAGCAGCGAGTACTGGCTGTGCAGGTGCAGGTGGGCGAACGGATGGCTCGACATCGGGCTATTCCCCGGCCGCCGCGCGCGGTTGGCGCCGCGTCACTCCCATTCGATGGTCGCCGGCGGCTTCGAGGAGATGTCGTA
>DASPGF010000309.1:0-4305 GCA_035620755.1 Myxococcota bacterium | reverse complement strand
GAGCGCGCGCTCGATCGCGACGCGATCGTCGCTGAGCGCGAGCTCGCGGCGCGCCTCGAGCGGCTCCGCGCCGTCGGCCGATCGCGCTGGCGATGCCGGGCTCGCGCGCGCCGCGCCGCTCGCCGCGTCGCCCGGAAAGCTCACGATGCCGATGCGCACCGCACCCAGCCGCGCGCGTACCGCCGCGACAAAGCCGCGCGCGGCCGCGAGCTGCGCGGCGAGCGGATCGGGCAGCGCATGCGCGTCGCGCGTTGAGAGGGCCGGCGCCGTGTCACCTCCGCCGAACTCGTGCGCGGACGTGTCGATCGCGATCACGACGTCGTACTGATCGCCCGCGAGCCCGCCGATCCAGACGCTGCCCTCGATCTCCGCGTGGCCGTCCGCGTCCGCGAGCGTGGCGCCGGGCTCGGGCGCCGTGAAGTGGATCTCGGTGTCGCCGAAGCCGTCCCCCGCCCTCGACACCTCGCAGTGTTGCATCACTTCGGGCTGGAACACGCGCACGCCGACGCTCCAGGGCTCGCCCGGCTCGGAGCGCTCGCGCGTGAGGCAGCGCCAGCGGATCTCGTTGAGCAGCACGCCCGCGTCCTCGAGCTGGCAGCTGTCGGTGCGGATCACCGGATGGCTCGGATGCGCGACCCAGCGAGCCTGCGCGCGATCCCAGACCTCGAGCGCGATCCGGTCGCCCTCGCAGTAGCGCTGCGGGTAGTAGACGAACACCGGGTCCATCGTGCTGCCCCAGGCGATCGCGGCGCGCGGCGCGACCAGCGCGCAGAGCGCGACCGCGGCCCGCAACGCGCGCGTGGGGGCGCGGCGCCGCGACGGCGCTCGCTCGAGATCCGGCACGTGCGCGGCGCCACGTGATTGCGCGGCGGCGAGCGGCGGGGCGGGGTCGGGGCGGGGCGGCATGACACGCGATTATAGACTGCGCGACGCGGCGATCGGAGATCGTCGCGCTTGCGAAGCGGCTGCAGGGCGTTGCGCGCCGAGCGCGCAAGACGGTGCCGAAGCGCTCGACTTGATTGCGGCTTCCGGTTTGCCGAAAGTGCTCGGTGCGGCCTGGGAGAGGCCGCGGAGATCGGGGCGGAGCGCGCTCGCGGAGCCGAGCCGAGCGGGGTGGGGGTATCCAGAATGCGCGCGCTGCTCGGCAACCTGCTGTCCGTGGCGATCAGCCTGCTCGGGCTCGCGCTGCTGCTCGAGCTCGGGCTTCGGCTCGTGAGCCTCTCCTCGGACCCGCGCGCGCTCGTCTATCCGCGCGTCGCGAATGGGATCAACGGCTTCCAGGACGGCGACTTCGAGCAGGAGATCCCGCGCGGGGAATTCCGCATCCTCGCGCTCGGCGCGTCGGCGTTCGTCACGCGCGAGTTCCAGCCGCGCGTGCAGGCGCTGCTCGACGAGAACCCGTTCTTCCGCGAGAAGGGCCTGAAGGTGCGCCTGGTCTCGACGGGCGTACCCGCCCACATGACCTACGACTCGCTGTGGAAGTACCGCTACTGGTACGAGGGGTATGACTTCGACCTCGTGATCTTCTACCACGGCATCAACGACGCGCGCGCGAACAACTATCCGCGCGAGGTGTTCCGCGACGACTACACGCAGTTCAGCTACTACCAGCGCTTCCGGCCGGCCTTCGACTGGATCGACGCGCACCCGCGCCTCTCGCGCTCGTTCCTCGTGAGCTGGGTGATGAAGCTCGCGCTCGGCGCGAAGTCGATCCTCGCACCCGATTTCCAGCGCGAGGCGCCCTACAACAACCCGCTCGACGATCCGTGGCGCGAGCAGGCCGGCGATCTCAAGACGCCGCCGGTGTTCCGGCGCAACGTCGAGGCCGTGATCGAGATCGCCGCCGCGCGCGAGCAGCCGCTGCTGCTGCTCACCTACGCCTACTACGTGCCCGAGGGCTACTCGAACGAGCGCTTCATGAAGCAGGATCTCGACTACGCGTTCGCGCCCGAGAGCGTCGCGACCGAGGTCTGGGGCTGGTCCTACCACGTGCAGGCGGCGATCGAGGCGCACGACGCGGTGATCCGCGAGCTCGCGGCCGAGAACCCGCAGCTGCTGTTCTTCGACATGGAGCGCTACATGCCGAAGAGCGGCAAGTATTTCATCGACATCTGCCACTGGACGGATCTCGGGCAACGGCGCTTCGCGCAGGGAATCGTCGAGGCGCTGCGCGCGCGCCCCGACGTGATGCGCGCCGCGCTCGAGCGCCGCTGATCGCGGCGCGATTGCCGCGCGAGCGCCGCGCGATCGACGCGCGAGCGACGCGCGAGCGCGCCATCGTAGAGCCGGTCGTCCTAAACGGATCGTGTGGCGCGCTCGGCGCGCAAGCGCGCCGAGATCGAGCCAGTGGATTCGAATTGGTTTCGCGGCGCGCCAGCTACCAGCGCGTGCGCAGCGTGAGGCTTCCCGTGCCGCGGTCGAAGCCGCCGCTCGAGCCGCCGCTCGCGCCGGTCTTCGAGCTGAAGTAGCCGTACTGGAGTGCGAGCTCGAGCCAATCGGTGAACCAATAGCTCACGCCTCCCGCGGCGCTCCAGATGAACTTCGCGTCATCGTGGCGCTCGTCCTCGACGCCCGCGCTCGCCTCGAAGTGGTACCAGAAGTCGCGGAACAGCTCGTCGTACGCGCGCAGCCGGGCTTCTCCGGAGTGATAACCCTGCGGATTGAAGTAGCCGTTGTATTGCTCGCTCTCGTGATTCCGGAAGTCCGTCCCCGTATAGCGCAGCGCAATGTAGGTGCGCGGGTCGTTCCAGACGCGCCGCTCGGCCTCGGCTTGCCACCAGGCCTGCTCGTCCTCCTGCTCGTAATCGCCCCAACGAAAGCGCCCCGTGAAGCGAGTCTTCTCATCGGGGGTCACGTCAAACGACGCGTTCGCAAAGGTCGCCGTGATTCCCTTTCTCAAGGAGAGAGCATTGTCAAAGGTGCTGCGGCTCGAGCCGACGTCGAAGCGCAGCAGGTCGCTCGCCCAGTAGGTGAGCCACGTGTCGTAGATGAACGGAGCACTGTCTTCCCCGCGCCGCACCTCGATCACGTCTACCCCGCCGAAGCCATTCCACTCGAAGCTGTCATTGAAGCGGTGCCGCACCTGCATTCCGGGTCGATAGACGAAGATGTCGCTCGCATCCTCTGGAACGGGAGGGGCTGCTCCGTTGAGGCCTTTGCTGCCCTCCGAGTCGTAGAGATAGGTATGGAAGCGCGGCCCGACCGTGGTGAGCCCGTCGTTCAACGAAACTTCCTGCCGCACGCCCCATCCCGTGATCCGAAGATTGTCGCTCTGATGCGATTCGCTGTAGTCGAAGAAGGTCTCGGGGCGATCGTCGCGCTCGATCTCGTCGAGCAGGCGCTGCGCGTTCGCGTCGCCCGGCACCGCGGCGAGCTGGTCGCGCAGCAGCGCCTTGGCGCGGTCGGGCCGGCCCATCCAGTCGAGGGTCTGCGCGAGCATCGCGACACCTTCGGGATCGTGCGGGTGGTCGGCGAGGAAGCCCTCGAGCTGCTCGACGGCGCGACGGTGTCGACCCTGCCAGCTCTGGACGCGCGCGACGCTGCGCAATGCGTCGAGATCGGCGGGGTTCTGCGCGACGAGCGCCTGGTACTCGCGCAGCGCGGGCTGCTGCTGGTCGGTCCAGGAGAGCGCGAGCGCGAGGCCGCGCCGCGCGCGCGTCTGCTCGTCGGCGGAGAGGCCCGGCGTGTCGAGCAGCTCGCGGTAGAGCGGGATCGCGTCGTCGCCGCGCCCGCCGTAGGTGAGCTGGTCCGCGTACTCGCGCAGCAGCGCGCTGCGCCGCGAGGGATCCGCTTCCATCGCGTACTCGAACGCCTTGATGGCCGTGTCGTGATCGCTCGCCTGCGCGGCCTGGCGCGCGGTCGCGATCCATGCGTTTGCGGCGGCCGAATCGGCGCACGCCGCGGGCGGCGCTGCGGCTGCGAGCACGCACGCCGCGCCCGCGGCGAGAATGAGCGTGAGATCGAGCTTGCGGATCGCGCTCATCGGGGTCGCACCTCGATCTTCTGGCGCTGCTGCGTCATCGAGCGGCGCGTGACCACCCAATCCGCGCGGCCGAGCATGTGGTCGTAGATCGCGACGAGCGAGATCATCGCCTTGAACAGCGCGAAGAAGAACACGAGCAGCGCGTAGACGATCCAGCGCAGCTGGTGGTGGCGCGCGTACGCGTTCTTGGCCGCGACCGCGGTCTGATACGGGCCGCTCGCGAGCGTGATGATCGCGCTCGTCCAAAGGTACCAGTGCGAGGTGAGCTGGATGTAGCCCTGGATCAGCAACAGGCTCAGTAGGATCGGGTAGATCTGGAGCGC